>JBEPXL010000550.1:0-3179 GCA_041641935.1 Desulfobacteraceae bacterium
ATAAAGGCGGGCCGCATGGTCATCCTGGTCGATGACGAGGACCGGGAGAACGAGGGAGATCTGACCATGGCGGCCGAAAAGGTGACGCCGGAGGCCATCAATTTCATGGCCAAATACGGCAGGGGACTGATCTGTCTCTCCCTGACCAGTGACAAATGCGATGAACTGAACCTGCCCATGATGGTGGAGAACAATACCTCGCCCTACGAAACCGGTTTTACCGTCTCCATCGAGGCCAAGCGCGGTGTTACGACCGGCATTTCAGCGGCGGACCGTGCCACGACGATCCTGACGGCGGTGGATGATGACTGCAAGCCCGACGATCTGGCCCGTCCGGGGCACATTTTCCCGCTCCGGGCCAGAGACGGCGGTGTCATGGTCCGGGTCGGCCAGACCGAGGGGTCGGTGGATCTGGCGCGTCTGGCCGGATTGAAGCCCGCCGGTGTCATCTGCGAAATCATGGACGAAGACGGCACCATGGCCCGGATGCCGTCCCTGGAGAAATTCAGTGAACAGCACGGCATCGGCATCTGCACCATCGCTGACCTGGTGGAATACCGGATCCGCAATGAACACCTGGTCTGCCGGGCCGCCGAATCGTCCATTCCGACCCTGCACGGCGGGGAATTCCGGATCATCGCCTACGAGAACGAGATCGACCACCTGCTCCATATCGCCCTGGTCAAAGGCGAAATCGACCCGGAGAAACCGGTTCTGGTACGGGTCCACTCGGAGTGCATGACCGGCGATATTTTCGGCTCCCTCCGGTGCGACTGCGGGGATCAGCTTCACCAGGCCATGGCCATGATCAACAATGAAGGAGCGGGGGTGATTCTCTATCTGCGCCAGGAAGGCCGGGGAATCGGCCTGGTCAACAAGCTCCGGGCCTACGAACTGCAGCGGACCCAGGGGCTCGACACGGTGGAAGCCAACCTGGAACTGGGATTCAAGGATGACCTCCGGGATTACGGCATCGGCGCCCAGATTCTGGTGGATCTGGGGGTGAAGAAGATGCGTCTGATCACCAACAATCCCAAGAAAATGATCGGGCTGCAGGGATACGGCCTCACGATGGTGGAACAGATTCCCATCGAAATCCCCCCCAATGAATTCGACCAGTGTTATCTGGAGTGCAAAAAGCTGAAAATGGGGCACACCCTGAAACTGAGTGAAAACCATACCGCCAAACCGAAAGCGAAGACCCGATAGGTACAGGAGAAAACAATGCCGAATCATATTGAAGGTCATCTGATTGCCGAGGGAAAGAAGTTCGCCCTTGTTGTCAGCCGTTTCAACGATTTTATCACGGACCGGCTCGTGGGGGGCGCGCTGGATGCCCTGAAGCGGTCCGGCGCGCGGGATGAGGATATTGACATTGCACGGGTTCCCGGTGCGTTTGAGGTTCCCCTTCTGGCCAAAAAGCTGGCAGGCCGGGGGCAGTATGACGCCATCATCTGCCTGGGGGCGGTCATCCGGGGATCGACCCCCCATTTCGACTACGTCTGCGCCGAGGCGGCCAAGGGCATCGCATCGGTGAGTCTGAACGCTGAACTGCCGGTCATATTCGGCATTCTCACCACCGATACCATCGAGCAGGCCATCGAGCGGGCCGGGACAAAGGCCGGCAACAAGGGCTGGAGCGCGGCCATGAGCGCCATTGAAATGGCGAATCTGATGACGGCGGTGGAACAGGCATAACCGGATGATGATGAAACTTCGTCGAAAATCAAGGGAAATGGCACTCCAGGCCCTGTTCTACATGGACAGCCGCCGGAATCTGTCGATGGAAGCCCTGACCCTCTATCGCCGCTGCTTTCCCCCTTCCCAGAAGACGGAACCCTTTTTTGACGAACTGAGCAAAGGGGTCATGCAGCGCCGGGAACAGATCGACCGGGCGATCGAGCGGTTTTCCAGCAACTGGAAAATCAACCGCATGTCCTGTGTGGACCGCAATATCATGCGGATCGCCGTCTATGAAATGCTGTTTATCCAGGACATTCCGTTCAAGGTCTCCATCAACGAAGCCATCGAAATCGGCAAGAAATACGGCACCGAAGAGTCGGGGGCGTTTATCAACGGCATTCTGGACAGTATCCATCTGGCCCTGGAGCAGGGAAAGATCCGGCCGGAAGTCGAAGCCCGGACACCGGTTCCGGAACGGATTCCCGCGGATGCCGACAGTGCTGCCGCCGCATCGGATGCGCCGGAACAGAGCCGGTTTTCCCGGGTGAAAGGGCGGCCGGGAGTGGTGAAAAAACGGCGCGGCACCGATCGTCCGCCCCGTCCGGAAGAACCGTCAGACCAGTAAACCAACAGCGAAGGAGTTTGCCTGTTATGAAGTTGAGAAATATTCTCCTCAAACCGGAGGAGATGCCCCGCCAGTGGTACAATATCCTTGCCGATATTCAGATGAACCCGCCGCTGGGGCCCAATGGAACGCCGGTTGCACCGGAGGATCTGGCGCCCGTGTTTCCCATGAACCTGATCGAGCAGGAGGTGAGTACCGACCGGTGGATCGCCATTCCCGAAGCGGTGATGGATGTTCTGTCCATCTGGCGGCCCACTCCGCTGGTCCGGGCGTTCGGGCTGGAAAAAGCCCTGGACACCCCGGCCCGGATTTATTTCAAGAATGAAGCCGTCAGCCCGCCCGGCAGTCACAAACCGAATACCGCCGTCCCCCAGGCCTACTACAACAAAGCCTTCGGCATTGAACGGCTCACCACCGAAACCGGGGCCGGACAGTGGGGAAGTGCGCTCTCCTTTGCCTGCGCCCAGTTCGGTATCACCTGCAAGGTCTACATGGTCCGGGTCAGTTTTGACCAGAAACCCTACCGGAAGGCGATGATGGAAACCTGGGGCGGCCACTGTGTCGCCAGCCCAAGTGAAGAGACCCGTGCCGGGCGGGAAGCCCTGGCCCGTGATCCGGATACCCCGGGCAGCCTCGGCATCGCCATCAGTGAAGCGGTGGAGGCTGCCGTGAGCGATGAAAGCGGCAAAACCCGCTACTCCCTGGGCAGTGTTCTCAATCATGTCATGCTCCACCAGACCATCATCGGCCTGGAAGCCCAGCGCCAGTTCAAAATGATCGGCGAATATCCCGATGTGGTGATCGGATGCGCCGGCGGCGGAAGCAATTTCGCGGGCTTGGCTTTTCCCTTTGTCCTCGACAAGATCAATGG
>JBEPXL010000551.1:0-3168 GCA_041641935.1 Desulfobacteraceae bacterium
CTCTTCCGATCTCTGAAACCAGAGGAGCAGAAAACCGGCCGTCAGCAGAATCAGTGCCGCCGCGAGTATGCATCGAAATCCGTGGGTCATGTCATTTCTCCCGCAGCAGGGTGGCCGGCGATTTCCGGAATGCCTGCCGCATGGCCGGAAGGGCGGAAATCAGTGCTGTAAAGAGGATCAGGGGCAGCGACATGCTTAAGAGAGGCCAGTCGACACCATAAAGAAAGGTCCAGCCGAAGGACTGATAGTTGATGACATAGACCAGAATCCAGGACAGGATAAATCCGCAGACAAGACCGGACGCCTCCCCCGCCAGTACCATCAGCAGTCCTTCCCAGACAATCATGGTGCGGATCTGCCCCCGGCTCCCGCCGACGGCCAGAAGGGTATTGAGCTGGCGGGACCGCTCCAGCACCAGCACCGTCAGCGTCGTTGCAATGCCCAGTGCCGCAACCAGAAGTGCGATGAGGAGCAGGACCGTCGTGACCGCAAAGGTTTCGTCAAATATATTCAGAATCGCCTGGCGCAGATCCTTGCCGGTGGTGATATCCAGGCCACGGCAGCAGGTGGCCAGATCCCGCCGGATCTCCGAAAGGGTCCGGCCGGGGTCCGGGTCCGAGGGACCCAGGTAGACCCGTGTACCGCTCCAGTGCGGATCACCGGTGCGGTCCTGGAACCGGTCCAGCGGGTAGAAGACCATGCCGCCGTGGGTCCGGTAATCCCGGACCACCCCCAGTACGGGAAGATCCATGCGGGAGGACAGAACAGGGGCACGAAACCGGTCCCCCACATCCAGCCCGGTTCTGGCGGAAAAGACTTCCGAGACGACCACGCCTTCCCCCCGGATCAGCGCCTTCCGGGCGGTGGCCGGATCACCTGCGACCCAGTTGAAGCCGCCGTAATCGAAAAAGGGCTTCATTTCGATGGCTTCGAATTCATAGGGATGGTCGCCGTAGTAGAGGAATATCCGCCGGTACGGGGCCAGATCCGCCGTTGACCGGTGCCGGTTCAGAACCTGTACCGCCGCATCGGGCAGGGGATCACGGTACCGGTTGAGGGTGGAGAGCCGGGGACGGACAAAGAGGTCACCGCTGACGGTCTGTTCCGTCCAGAGCTGAACACTCTGGCGGAAACTGTGCACCATGATCACCAGCGCGGCAAAAAGGGCCACCGCCGTGATGAGCGCCCCGACGGAGATGGCCGTTCTCATGCCGCTGTCCCGCACGTACCGGCCGGCCAGCCAGGCGGTTTCGCCGAAGAACCGCCGGAGCAGGGGAGACAGGGCGCTCCCCAGCCGGGCCAGGAGCCACGGTGACAGGAGCGCAAAGCCGAGGAACAGGAGAAAGGTCGCCAGATACCCCGGCCAGGGAAAACCGGAAGGACCGGGAATCAGTGACAGGGGCCAGACCAGAAGGATGACCGCGATTCCGGCAAGGGCAACGGGACCGGTCCGGTGGCGCTTTTCCCCCGGGGCCTGGGCCAGTGCCTCGGCCGGGTCCACATCCATCGCCTCCCGTGCCGGATATCCGGCCGCCAGCACCGACACCAGTGCGGTGACGCCGAAGGAGAGGGCGAACTCCCACCCGCTCAGAACCAGCCGGTCCACCTGGACCCGCACAAAGAGAGTGGTAATGGTCTGACTGACGCCGTGGAGGAGATACTTGACCAGAAAGGAACTGACGGGAATCGCCAGAAGCCAGCCGGCAATGCCGAACAGAAGCCCTTCGGCCAGAAAGAGAAAGAGAATCATCCGGGAGGAGGCACCCAGCGACCGGAGAATCGCCAGTTCCCGCCGCCGGGAAGCGGTGTTGAGGGCGACCAGGCTGTAGACCAGAAACATTCCCACAAAGAGAGACGCAAAACTCAGCACCGACAGATTGAGCTGGTAGGCGCGGATCATCTGTCGCCCGCTCCGTTTTTCCCGGGACGGGCTGACCAGGAGAAGTTCCTCCGGAACCGACTGCCGGAGACCGGCCATATCCACCTCCGTGGCGGAGGGGTGCAGCACCAGATCAATGCGGTCCACCTGTCCGAACTGTCCGGTAAATTCCTGGAATGTGGCAATGTCGGTCAGGGCGACCCGACCGCCTTCCACCAGGGCCAGCCCCTCATTTGCCAGACGGCCCAGTACACGGAAGCCGGCTTTCCGGCCCGGATACTGCAGCGGAATGACCGATCCGGATGTCAGCCCCAGTTCATCGGCCAGGGCCGCTCCCGCGATCAGGGAAAAGGGTTCCTTTATCAGGTCCAGCCACGGTGCATCTTCCCTCTCCGCCGTTTCCGCCGAAGACCAGTCCCGGACCGGTCGGTCGAGAATCGGATCGAAGCCCATCAGCAGGAAGGGGGCTGCATCGTCACCGGGGGGAATAACATAGGCCGACACCACCGGTGAGGCGCTCCGGACGGCCCGTTGCCGCAGGAGCGTCGCTACGACCGGTTCCGGTACGGATCCCCCGGGATGAAGAACGGTATAGTCGGCGTTTCCGGCGATCATGTCCATACTCCGGCTGAAGGAATCCAGAGAGGCATGAACGGAGAGACGGACACTGGTAAAGACCGCCGCGCCCAGGGCGACACCCAGCATCACAACCAGTGTTCTGCGGATATTGCGCCGCATGTGGCGCAGGCTGAACCAGACGAAAAACCGGAGAAAAAACGGAAGGGAATGCATTACGACGCGACCAGCATGCCGTCTCTGAGCTGGAGGATGCGGGTGGCGTACGGATCGGCCAGATCGCTGTGGGTGGCAATGATCAGGGTCCGGTTCCGCTCCCGGTTGAGCCGTGCCAGGAGTTCCATCACGATTTCACCGTTGCGGCTGTCGAGATTGCCGGTGGGCTCATCGGCCAGAAGGAGGGCCGGATCATTGATCAGGGACCGTGCGATGGCGGTCCGCTGCATTTCACCGCCCGAAAGCTGGGACGGCAGGTGGTTGCGGCGGCCGTCCATGTTGAGCCAGGACAGAAATTCGGTCGCACCGGCTTCCACGGCGTCACGGTCGCGTCCGGCCAGAAAACCGGGCAGGCAGACGTTTTCGAAAACTGTCAGGGTCGGCATCAGGTTGAACGACTGAAATACCATGCCGACCACCTCCCGGCGGTACCGGGTCAGCCGTTTCGGACCGGCGGAGACCAGGTCTTCTCCGGCCACTGTGAGATGGCCCGATGT
>JBEPXL010000552.1:0-3162 GCA_041641935.1 Desulfobacteraceae bacterium
CAGCAGATCATTCAGTTCCCTGCCCACGGCGGCTTCCGGGGCCAGTTCCAGGGCCGCTTCCGTCAACTGTGAATCCGGATCAGCCACGGCGGCCGCCTCGGCTGCGCCGCTCCGGAGGATGGCTTCCATCCGGCTCCGGCCGATCCAGCCGACCCCCAGAAAACCGAGCCGTGGTTTATCAGGGGATGCCGCCTGTTCCATTTTTTTCTGATCATAACTGTGTGACTGATAATCTAAAAACATAGCAAAGCCTTCATAAATCCGTCCGGTCGTTGTTCCATCATGGCAAATGCCTCGTTGAGCCGGTCCAGTGAAAAGGTATGGGTAAAGAGCGGAGACGGGTCCAGCCGTTTCGCTGCGACCGCTTCCACGGCATCCCGGATGCCCCGGATGTAGACCGCCTGCTCCCGCTCATGGGCATTGATCACATCGATCCCGCGCCAGTTCCACGACTGCATGTCCACCTGCCGGGGGCCGTCCTGGTGGTAGCCGGCAATCACCAGCCGTCCCCGGACCCGGACCAGTTCCGCAGCCAGATCGAGGGGATACTGCTTACCGACCACTTCAATGACACAGTCGCATCCTTCGCCGCCGGTCAGGGCATGAACCCGTTCCAGCACCGTATCCCGGTCTTCGATGGAGATCACCTCCGATGCACCGAAACGTCGTGCCGTCTCCAGTGCAAAGGAACGCCGGGACACTGCGATCACCCGTGCCCCGGCATCTGCCGACAGCCGGGTCAGCAGCGCGCCCAGAAACCCGATGCCGATGACGGCGACGGTCTGCCCCGCTGCAATCCGGCTGCGCCGGAAAATGTTCAGGGCGCATCCCAGCGGTTCCCCCGGAAATGGCTGGTCCGTCTGTGATTCCGGCAGCGGAACCACAGCATCGGCCGGGGCCACATCGGATTCGGCATAGGCATGTTCCGAGAGAAAGGCCACCCGCTCCCCGACCTTGAGATGGTGGACTTTGTCGCCGACGGCGTCGATCCGCCCCCAGCCTTCATGTCCCGGTGATCCCGGCTCAAACGGATAATCAAACCAGGGCGCACCCAGCCAGACCGGCAGGTTGGAGGCACACAGCCCGCATCCTTCCAGCCGGATGCGGACCTGATCCGGTTCCGGTCTTTTCAGCGGCACGGTTTCCACACGGATATCCCGGGGACCGGCAAAGACGGCCGCCCGCATGGTATCCTTTTCTTCCATTGTTCACCTCAACTCGCACGCATCTCAGCATTCACGTCTGTTTGATTCTTTCCCTCACCGTCTCTCTGTACACTGTGCCGGTATTCCCGCCCGCCTTACGCCGCTTTTCCGCCGGACAGCATCTTTCCACGGTCCCGGCCGGAACCCCGGACAGCCATGAGCCAGTTGTAGAGCCGTTCCACTCCGTCGGTCACATTGACACGGGGATTCCAGCCGGTGGCCTCCCGGAAACGACGGGTATCGGAAACATAATATTTCTGGTCCCCGGTGCGCCAGTCCGAAAACCGGACCTCGGGCAGCCGTCCGTGGAGTTTCCTGAGCAGATCAAGAAGTTCCAGCAGGCTTGTGGTGCTGCGTACGCCGCCGCCGATGTTGTATGCGTTGCCGGAGAGGGTGTCGATCCGGTCATGTGCCAGCAGCAGCGCGTCCACCAGGTCGTCCACAAAAAGGATATCCCGCACCTGGCGGCCATCGCCGTAGAGAATGATCGGATTGTCCTCGATGGCCTGGATAAGGAAATGGGCCACCCATCCCTGGTCTTCAGTGCCGAACTGGTGGGGGCCGTAAATGCAGCTCATGCGGAAGACGACACAGGGGATCGAATAACTGCGGGTATAATCGAGAATGTACTGATCCGCCGCGCCCTTGGAACAGCCGTACGGGCTGTGAAGGTCCAGCGGGTGGTCTTCGCTGATGCCGCTGTTCCGGACCAGCCGGTCAGCCGCTTCGAACCGCCGCTGTCTTTTTTCAAGGGCAACGTCCCCCAGGTTTCCATAGACCTTGTTGGTGGAGGTAAAGGCCAGCGGCGGCGGCTGCGTAAGGGATCGCATGGCTTCCAGAATGTTCAGCGTTCCCCGGAGATTGACCTCGAAATCCTGCATCGGGTCTTCCAGACTGGTGGTGACGGCCACCTGTGCCGCAAAATGGTAAATCCCGTCCAGGGGCGAGCGGATAATCTGCTGCATCACATACGGATTTCTAATATCTTCAGCAACAACCTCAACCCGGTCGCCATAGGTGCTGCAGAGCCATTCCAGGTTCTGCTCGACACCGGGACGGGAGAGGTTGTCCAGGATCAGCACCCGTTTTCCGGATTCCACAAGCCGGGCCGCCAGATTGATGCCGATAAAACCGGCCCCGCCGGTGATCAGCACCGGGTTGTCGCCGGACCGCCGGACCGGAGACCGGACATTTTCCGCATCGGACCGACAGTGGGTCCGGATCATCCGGGACAGGGTGTTCACGCCTTCCCTGCCGCCCTCGGCCCAGAGCCGGAAAATCAGCTTTTCTGTTCCGTCGGCCTTCCGCAGGCCGAAGTGGTAATGGCGTTCGTCTTCGTGAAACCCGTCCTGGTGGGGCAGATCCGGATCGAGATCATGGGCGCTGTACCAGTAGACCCGATCCGCAGGGGCCCGGACCATGTCGAGAAAAAACTCCGCCTGCCGGTATTCGTCATGCCGCCAGGTGGAATACCCTCCCTCGGTGATCCATATTTCGGGAGACACCCCATGCCAGTCGAATACCTGCCGGACCCGTCCGATCAGTTCTCCCCAGTCATCCCAGTCATACTCCCAGGTTCCGGGAAAGCCGTGGATGCCGACAGCATCGATATGTTCCAGTACGCCCCGGCGGCACATCAGGTCGAGCCAGTTGGGATCGGTGGGAGCCATGCCGCCGAGGACCGTTTTTCTGCCCCGCTGTTTCATCCAGTAGCCGGCACCGATCACCATCCGGGAATAGATTTCCCAGTTCGGGTCCAGACGCCAGTCCCAGTCATTCAGATTGTTGGGCTCGTTCCAGAGCTCCACCCACTCGAAGCAGCTGCCGTATTCGGTGACCATGACGTCGAGAAAATCGGCAAAATCCTTCGGGTTTTTCGGTGGTGCGGCGGTTTTGGGGACGATGCCGATGGAAGGCGGCGTATAGGTGAAACAGGGCAGTACCGCAACAGACCGGG
>JBEPXL010000553.1:0-3158 GCA_041641935.1 Desulfobacteraceae bacterium
TCACTGAACCGACGCCCTTCGGGCTCCATGACCTGACCCTGGCGGTGGAGATGGTCCGCGTAATGGATATTCCCGTCGGGGTCGTCATCAATCGGTCCGACATCGGCGATGATCGCGTCGTGGTCTACTGTGAGCGGGAGAATATCCCGGTTCTGATGCAGATTCCGGACGAACGGCGGATTGCCGAAGCCTATTCCCGGGGGATTCCTGCGGTTACGGCATTTCCGGAGATGCGGAAACCCTTTGCGGAACTGCTGGAAACCATCATGGCAGGCCGGATGAAGGAGGCATCATGAAAGAGATTGTGGTTATCAGCGGAAAGGGCGGCACCGGCAAAACCAGCATCGTCGCAGCTTTTGCCGCCCTGGCCCGGAACGCCGTCATTGCCGACTGTGATGTGGACGCCGCCGACCTCCACCTGATTCTCTCGCCCCGGATTCAGCAGCGCCATATCTTCACCAGCGGACGGGAAGCGGTGATCCGGCAGGAGGACTGCCGGCAGTGCGGCAGCTGCCATGATCTCTGCCGGTTCGGCGCGGTGAAAAAGACAGAAAGACCGGAAGGGGATGCCGTTACGGAAGCGTACCGGATTGACCCGACCGCCTGCGAAGGGTGCGGGGTCTGTGTCCATTTCTGTGAAGCCGGCGCCATTGACTTCCCGGAACGGGTATGCGGTGAGTGGTTTGTTTCGGATACCCGGTGCGGACCGATGGTTCATGCCCGGCTCGGTGTTGCCGGAGAAAATTCCGGAAAACTGGTGACCACCGTCCGCAAGGAGGCACGGCGGATCGCTGAAGAAGAAGGAAAGGATACAGTTCTGGTGGATGGTTCTCCCGGCATCGGCTGCCCTGTGATCGCTTCGGTCACCGGAGCGTCCCTGGTTCTTGTGGTGACAGAGCCGACCCTTTCCGGAGAACATGACCTGGACCGGGTACTGGACCTGGGGAAGCATTTCAGGGTTCCGATGGCGGTTTGTATCAACAAATGGGATCTGAATCCGGAGATGGCGGACCGGATCGGAAAGAAGGCCGCTGCCGCCGGTGCGCCGGTTGTGGGGCGCATCCGCTATGATCGTGCCGTTACCCGGGCCCAGGTGCAGGGGGGCTCCGTGCTGGCCGATAAAACGTCGAAGGCCGCAGCGGATATTCGGTCAATGGTCAGGGCGCATTTATCCATCATCACAGGTTCGCCTGTTGTGGCGGAGGTGTCGTGATCCGCTTTGCATGAAACTGAAAAAAACAGGGTGTGCAATTGACAGCACGCTGATGAAGATTGATATTCGGAACTGAATCATAATGATAAAACAGGGAGATCAAGATATGCGTATCGCTATTCCGGTTGCAGATGGAAAACTGGCCATGCATTTCGGCCACTGTAAAGAATTTGCCTTTATGGATGTGGACCCCGCGAGCAGGGAAATTCATAAGACCGATATGGTTGAAGCCCCGGAACATCAGCCCGGTCTGCTGCCGCGCTGGCTGGCGGAAAAAAATGTAAACCAGGTGATTGCGGGAGGAATGGGCGCAAGAGCCAAGAGTCTGCTGATGGAAAACGGTATTCAGGTCATCGTGGGCGCTCCGGCGGAAGAACCGGCAAAGATTGTTTCCGATTACCTTGCCGGAACCCTGCAGACCGGTACGAATGCCTGTGATCATTAGCAGAAATGCAATGTTTCAGGGATCAGAGAACAGGAGGCAGGTGCAATGCCTGCCCCTGTTTCAGCCTTCCTTTCGCTGTACTGTTCTGTTGCGCCTTCATGACAATGCCGGATGTCATTGATGGATGATCAGTACCAGCAGAAAGATGAATACAGTACCCGTCCCGGGCAGCAGCGGGAGAAGGAATGGCTTTTTTCCGGTGCTGGAATTGCTGTCGGCATCACCTTTGTTCTGCTGCTGACATTGTCCATCTTCTTTTTTCCGTTCTCCTATGTTGTGCTGATTGTCTTCGGGGCAATGCTGGTGATCGGGTCGATGCGGAAGTGAGGTTTTCTTTGGGTGAGTTCCTGACCTGTTTTCATGTTCAGGAGCGGTATCGGCAAACGCTGCCGGAAATGATCATCATCCTGAGATGAAAAATTCCCCTATTGCGGGAGTCGGGAAGTTACCAGTTCCGTCTCAAGCCGATGAATCACCGGCTTTCGTTTCACCCCCAGCGCCCACAGAAAATCATTGGTCCCCTTCACCGTCAACCGGATCAGAAACTTCGCAGCCACAAAGGGATCATCCGGAAACGCCTGAACGGTTTTCTGGTTTCCTGCATTCACCTGCAGCGCGACCGCATCCGGCGGAATCTGAATGGTCGGCGGTTCTGCATAGGCCGGAAAGGACGTCGCATACGCCACCTTGCCGTTTTCCTGAATATAACTGACCGTAACCAGAATATGCCGCAGCGCCCATGAACCGGCATTCTCCGGATCAACAGCAATCTCCACTGTCCGCAGCCGGCGGGTTTCCCTGTTCGTGTCTCTGAGAATCAACCGGTTTTCCCCCCTGTCCTGTGCCAGGGCGGAAGACGTAATCCCGAACGTCACCCCTGACTGCAGACCGGCCGCACTGGTATTGGCTTCATTCACGCCCGCGACAATATTGGTAATGATGCCCGGGGCACAGACCCCGAGGATAAACGCCTGTTTTACATTGGTTTCAGAGAATACCCAGGCGAGAATGGCCCCGATCAGAAAGAAGAGCAGAAGACCGACGAACAGACCGATTTCAGGCAGTGGATTGCTCGGGTCTGTCACATAGCTGCTCGCCAGTTTCGAAATGGTCGGCATCATACCGCCGACACCGGCGAATAAAAGAGATTCTTTCGGGCAGGCCATGCTTTACCTCCCTTGTTGAGTGTGGTCATCCGGTAGACCAGAGACCACTCCGTCCTTCCCGTTGCTGCCAGAAAAGCCTGCTGACGGTCATCGGCAAACCAGTCAGTGCGGCTGTCTGTTTCCATCATAGAGGTAAGAAATGATGCTGTACCTGTCAAGCTGTATCCCCGGCAGCGCAGCGGACCATCTGCTTTTCCCGCATTTCTGCTGTCAGACCGGTTCATTATCATCCGCGGTTGCATGTTTTGCTGCTGATTCTCTTCAGATATTGAAAAAAAAGTGAAGTAAGTATATATTTCACATGCCTGATATTGTAAATGATGATAGACATGAA
>JBEPXL010000554.1:0-3152 GCA_041641935.1 Desulfobacteraceae bacterium
CGTATCCGGCGTACCACAGCCGCAAAGGCCGGGTTCGGTTTTTGCGGCATCTTCCGGGCAGTTGTCGTTACAGTCCTTCGTGCCGTCACTGTCTGTATCGGTATCCGGTACACCGCAGCCGCAGACGCCGGGATCGGTCTTGTCCGGATCATCGGGACACAGATCTTCTTCCTGACACTCTCCTTCAGGTACACCACACCCGCAGAGACCGGGCGATGTCTTGTTGGGATCACTGGGACAGCCATCCTGACAGTCGGCAGCGCTGTCGCCGTCGGAGTTTGTATCCGGCACACCGCAGCCGCAGATGCCGGGCATTGTCTTGTTGGGATCATCGGGACAGAGATCGACCGTGTCCGGGGCGAAAACCGCTGTGACGGTACGATCTGTATTCAACTGAACCGTCGCCGCATTCGGTGACGCACTGTTTACGATGTCCACGCCCTGCCACTGCGCAAAGGTATAGCCGCTGTTCGGCTGAGCCACCAGCTGCAGGGTTGTGCCGACAGGATAGGTTCCGGAGCAAAGCTGTGGACAGGTCGCTGTTACGGAACCGGCAGAGGTATCGGTTATGCTGACAGAACCGGCTCCGACGGGCTGGATCTGAATACTGACCAGCGCCTGGGGCTGTTTGAACAGCAGGCGGACACCATCTGTATTGTACTGGACATCAAACCGTTCGGTAAACAGTTCCGCATCCCCGTTCAACTGTGTTTCACTGAAAGTGGAAGCAGGTTCCTCGGAGAGGGGCGGGTCAAATGCCATCACCAGAAAGGTTTCACCGTCCTGTGGGATGAAGGTTTCTTCATCGAGGATAACATTCAGCGTTCCTCCCAGGGTAATATCCGGGGGGAAAGCGCTCTCATTGGACTGAATTTTAAACCGGTCATACCCTGTACCCGGCTGACTTCCGAGTAGTTCCGTCTGCAGAATTGCCTGGCTGTGGTCATAGGTATCGTTGATCAGCGTCAGCAGCCCCGCTGAACTTCCGGGGGCGATGGTTCCGATGTTTTCAAACAGAGGTTCTGAAATCGGTGTGTCTTCAGTATCGGTTGTGGGTACAAACGCAAGAATTCCATCTCCCTGAAGGGTTCCCTGATTGACAAACCGGTTCGGGGGATCGATCTGTTCATAGCTGAAAAACGTCATGGCATCCCCTGCCGTGTTCCCTGTCACAGTGGCTATGCCGCCTGGTTCCACGGAAAAAAGGGCACTGTTTCCAAGGTAGAACTCGCCGGGCAGAAAGTTCAGGGCGCCATTCAACTGAAGATCCCGCCCGTACAGCTTTTTGAACTGGAAAGAACCGATTTCGGCAGAGCCGTTCAGAACAATGTTCGTATCGATGGGGATTTCAGAGCCCAGATCACCATAAATGATGCCTCTCTGCCACTCCAGGAAGCCTGCAACACTGATATCATGTGCGCCCTGGATTGTGCCGTTCCGCATCCGGAAGGTAATCCCCGGCTCGATGCTGAGAGCGGCGTTCAGAAATATCATGGTATCTTCTTCAAACTGAGCATTCGGATCACCGATAATGAATTCACCCTGGCCGCTGACGGTAAATGTTGCCACTGCATTGCTGGATTCAAAGTAGTGTTCTCCCCGGTCCAGCGTCAAAGAAGCACCGCTGGCTATGGTAAACCCGTTTTGATAAAAGCCTGTGTTGGTGTCTGTGGTTGTCAGACTGGAACCCAGGGTGAGACCGCCGGCCTGCACGTTCAAGGTTCCATTCTGGGTAAATGTCTGAAGGCCGATGAGGGCATCCCCGGTTCCGGTTTTCTGAAGTTGCCCATCACTGGTGAAACTGCTGCCGGTTCCGAGATCAAGCATCTGCATCGGTTCCGTGCTGTTGTTCTCGATAGTAAATATACCGTTCTGGTTGTTGCTCAGTGTACCGGATGTATCGAGGCTGGCATTTCCACTAAGCCAGTTGATCTGGCCTGTATTGGCCAGGAAACCGCTGATCAGAATTGCCGTTGAAATACCCTGTGACACCGCCAGAGAGTCGTTTCCATTCCAGTTAAAGGTTCCTTCGTTTAAAATATCTCCACCCGGACCGACTTGCAGCACCGCCACACTCAGGTCAGCACCACTTTCAATACTCATTCCAGTATTTACTTCCAGTATTCTGAAGCTGTTTGAGCTTGTGCCGGGATAAACTGCAGTATTTACGGAACTGCTGATGATTACATCATACCCATCCTCGGGCGGTGATCCTTCCAGCCAGTTTTCAGGCGCATTCCAGTCACTGTTCAGGGACCCGGTCCAGTTGCGAACGGGCGGTTTTTGGACCTTCAGAGAAGCATCTCCGCTGGAAGGAGGAGAAAGTAATTGAAATTCAGCACCAGGAGGATGCTGATACACTTCAGTAGTGAAATAGGTTCCGTTCAGGTTATCATACGACAGGAACGGGATATCATCGCCGTCATTGAATGGTCCGCTTCCGGCACTGGCTGAAAGCGTACCGAGAATATTGGCATTTCCGTTGACCACCAGTTTGTCAAAGGTTGCTGCGTTTTCAATGTCCAGCGCCAGCGTTCCGTCTGGTGTCTGCTCATAATCTCCCTGGACGGTTACCGTGCCGATGGGATTGGTTACGTTTCCACCGGGTGAGACAATCCCCTCGTTGATCAGTCGTGCCGGAAGTGAGCCGGTAAATAAAAGAGTTCCGCTCCCGGAAATTGTTCCCTGATTGATAAAGGCAGTGTCGATAAAACCACTTTCGATCTCCAGGGTGTTTCCACCTTCCAGCGTCAAATCTCCGGAATTGGTAAACACACTGTCCTGAAGAACTTTGGCTCCGGAACCGGTAATGAATATTTCGCCCGAATTGGTAAACGGAAAAACGCCGGCATCGGTCGGCGAAACAGTTCCGCCAAGCCAGTTGACCGTTCCGTTGTTCTGAAGGACTGCGGAAGAAAATGCACCGGGGGGAGCAATACTTATAGAACCGTCATTTAAATCAACCATTCCGCCGGTATCAATCGTACAGCCGTTGCCGCTGAGATTCAGATCTCCGCCGAACATTTCAATCAGACCACCGTTGCCGACGGTGCAGCTGGTAAATGTCGATACACTTCCGGAATTGATGATCAGCTTTCCGTTCACTTCCATTGTGCTAAAATCGACAACCGTTTGCGAACCGCTTACGGTTA
>JBEPXL010000555.1:0-3147 GCA_041641935.1 Desulfobacteraceae bacterium
TCCGTGCCCGTGCGCGGGCCCGATTCATTCTTCCGCTGTTTTTTCCGAACCAGACCGGAATTTCCATACCGAACTGAATCCCGAGAGCGTCATCTCCTGCGTCCGGCGGCGGACTCGGCACATCCGGTTCACCGATGCCTGCGTAAAACAGCCCGACACGGAAGTCCGGCAGATTTTCATACCGGGCCAGATCGACCTCTTTTTCCGCTTTTTCCGTCTGCAGACCGGCGATGCGGATCTCTTCCTGATACCGCCCGGCCATCTCATACAGTTCTGTCAGGGAAAACCGGACCGGGTCCACGGGAATCTGCTGAACGGCGCCGACCGGCGCATCCGGCGGCCGGTTCAGGAGTCCGTTCAGACGGGTTTTTTCCGTCTCTTCCAGTTCATCCAGAAGGATCATGTCGTACCGGATCTGCGCCGTCTGGGTCTGGGCCTTGATCACATCCTGAAAAATGGTCCTGTCTTCTGCGTAGGCGGTTTCACTGATCTTCCGGAATTCATCGAGCAGTCCGGCATTCCGGGCGGCAGTCTGTCTGGCGGTGTTGATATAGAAGAGTTCAAACCAGGAAATCATTACATCGGTCGCCACATTCCGGACGGCCTGATCCAGTTTCAGCCGGGCGATCTGTGCATCCGTCTCCACCAGTTCTCCGGCAGTGGAAAGTTTTCCCGGGAACGGAATCATCTGGGAAAGCGTTGCATTCCAGTCCTGGGGGCCGAAACGGGTCTCGATGGGGTCCGGAAAATAGGTCACCATCAACTGCGGGTCGGGATAGGCGGTTCTGACACGATAGCTTTCCACCGTGGCCTTCCATTCCTCCCGTGCCGCCTGAATGGATGGATTGTGTTCGTAGGCATATCCGATCAGTTCCGGAAGGGTCGGATTCGTAAACAGTTCCGCAGGTTCCTCAACCGGAAGCGCTTCAGCGGAGAGTGCCTTCAGTGGAAAACCAGCTGCTGACAGCAGGACTGCCGCCATCAGGGCTGATCTTATGAAATTCTTTCTGTTCATGATGTTCTCTTTTCCCTCAGATTCCCTTCACCACGACCAGTGTAACATCATCTTCCTGCCGGGCGGTTCCGCGAAAAGCGGTCAGTGTATCCACAACAGCCTGCAGGATCACTCCGGCGGACTGGCTGCTGTACTCCCGGATGACCCGGCGCATCCGTTCCTTCCCGAACGGTTCTCCCTGCGGACTTTCCGTCTCCCATATACCGTCCGTCCCGATGACCGCGACCTGTCCTTTTTTCCAGCCTGAATATTGATATTCCCTGAACTGCCAGCATTCATCCACCCCGAGGACCACGCCTTCGCCGCCGAGATCGATGAAGATGTCCGTTTCGGGATCATAGATCAGAGCCGGATCATGACCCGCCCTGACCCACTGGATATCTCCCTGCGCTGAATCGATGGACATGAAAAAGAGGGACATGAAATTTCCGCTCTCTTCCGTATCCTTGCAGAGCAGGTGATTGATGTCCGTGATCATCCGGGAGATGCTCCCGGGCTGAAGCGTCCGGCTGCGCAGCAGTGCCCGGACTGTCGCCATCAGCAGGGCAGCGGATATGCCATGCCCGACCACATCCCCCACGGCGATTCCCAGTCTGCGGCCATCGGAGCAGGAAAACCGGATGAAGTCATAATAATCGCCTCCCGTTTCATCGCAGTAAATACTTTTGCCGACGATATCGAGATCGTCAACCTGCAGGGCACTGTCCGGGAGCAGATTCTGCTGGACTTCCCTCGCCAGATTGATGGCGCTTTTCAGGCGGTCCCGTTCTTCCAGTTTGGAAACCATCCGGTTAAAACTCCGGATCAGTTCGCCTGCTTCATCTTCGGACCGGATTTCATCCAGACGGGATTCTTCATAGCTTCCCCGGGCAACATTTGAAGCGGCCTTTGATACTTCCCGGATCGACGATACAGTCTGTCCCGTGACCCAGCGGATCAGCAGGAGGATCACCAGGATGAACGCCGCGCCACTGATGAAATAAATATTCCGGAAACGGGTGATCGGTTTCAGAATCTGGTAACCGGGTGCAATGATCAGAAGCGTCCAGGGGGCTTCCTGAAGACGGTAAAAACCGCTGATCCGGTCCGGGGGATGCCCCGGACCAAGAACTGTTCCGTATGGTTCTTTCTGTATGGCCGACAGGGTGGCCTGCTCCAGGTGATTTTCGCTCACGCTGCCATCCTCATGCTGACCTGCGCGGTTACTGGTGAGTATGCGGCCGGTGGAATCCACCAGATACGCCTGATGGTTCTGCCACCATCCTGATTCCACCACCGCATCCACCAGATATTCAAACCGGATGACAACTTCAAGCGTCCCGATCGTCCGGCCCGCCGGATCGTTCAGTCCGGAAACCAGGGAAACCGTCTGGTCATCCACGGAAGGATCGTAATGAGGCGGTGTAACGGTGGCGATTGCATCCCGCCGATGCTCCATCATTGTTCCCATATTCCAGTTTCCGTTCCAGTTCCGTTTTCCGTCATTGTGCCAGCTTCCCATGCTGGAGGGGAAGTTCTCGCCCTGATCCATCAAATCCATCTCGACACGGGCGATTCCTTCCAGCCCCCGGATCTGGTCAAGAATCGCATCCCGGATATAGATCGATTCAGGATTTCCGGCGGTTTCAAGGTACATCCGGATCAGCTCTTTCGGCCGTGTCAGCCGCATATCCACATGATGGGCCGCCCGCTGCAGTTTCAGAATGGTTGCTTCTGTCCACTGGACCAGTAAACTGTTCCGGGCGTACATAAAACCGATGACTCCCATGCCGATCAGTAAAACTGTAACCGGAAGCAGCAGAAGAATCGTCAGTCGCTGTTGGAGGCTTTTGAATCGAATCATATAACCGTCTTCATTCACCAGATCATTGTATTGCTGTCGTACTGTTCCGGAATCGATACATTCTGCTTATCCGATTGTATTATAAAGCAATTGTCATACCATAACCTCAAAGCTGAAACCGGAAAGAGAGAGAAAATAATTGTGCAGAAGCAGAATATCCGCGATAATAAACGGTTAAAGGCTCCTGATTTTGTTTGGTTGATGGAAAAATATTTCGCTGTGTTTGAAACAGAAGGTGAAATGGAAGTGAAGCGTGCAATATTTTCACAGTGAAACAAGAACCTGGAAT
>JBEPXL010000556.1:0-3144 GCA_041641935.1 Desulfobacteraceae bacterium
AGGATCTGTCCCTAAAAAAACATCTGACCCGCGACATCTGGAACCGGGTGACGGAAATGATCCGTCTGCCGAAGCGGCGGGACAACGGCTACCTGGAAAATACACCGGAAAATCCGAATATCAGCTATCCCCGGACCCCGCTGTCGGCGGTGCGGGAAATGGAACTGTTTCTGGAACAGCTGTTTCCGAAACTGCCCGATATTGCAGCACCGTCGCTGGTGATCCATACGGCAAGAGACCCGGTGGCCCTGCCGGAACATTCCCGCCAGATTTTTGAAAAAATCGGGGCCGAGGACAAGCAGTACCTCCTCTTCAACTTCGACCGGCACGGCATTCTCCATGAGGAAGGAGCGGAACGGATTCACCGGGTGATCGGGGATTTTGTCGAACGATTTGTCTGACCACGGACCGCCCTGTGCGCCGGAAGCGTACAAGCGCAGAACAGGAGATATAATGGAGAAGAATAAATCAGTCATCAGAATTATCGGAACAGATGCCTGCCCACTTTACGATATGGGAGATGAGTTCCGTCTTTCCGGAACCTCGCTGCATCTTCCCTACGGCAAGGCGGCCTGCCTGATTCTGATCAAGGATCTCACCAACCTGCTTCTCAAGTACGATACCAGCGATGCCGAATCCCGGTATGTGTTCCAGTGCAGCGGATGCAGCGGCATGATCCGGCTGGAATACCGCCATCAGGAGCAGGGCCAGCTTCCGCTCGATGACGGCGAACGGGAAAAGCTGAATATACTTGCCAGATCCCTGTCGGATTACACCTTTTTTCAGACCTTCGACGAGGCGGGGGTCCGGCATCTGCTGTCCAAGATGAAAAAGCAGCAGTACCAGGCAGGGGAAATCGTGATCCGGAAAGGAGACCCGGGGCAGGATCTCTTTATCATCGTTTCGGGCCGGGTGGAAATCTTTACGGAAGGGGATGTCCGGGTCGCCATCCTGGGCAAGGGCGAGGTGTTCGGGGAAATGAGCCTGCTGAGCGGAGAACCGGTGGTGGCAACGGTAAGGGCCATTGAACCCCTGCAGGTGTTCTGCCTGAACGGCGATGTTTTCCAGGAAATGCTGCACCAGTTTCCTTCGGTCCAGATCTACCTGACCCGACTCCTGGCCCGCCGGATTACCCTGGCCAACATTGTCCGGTCCCGTGAAATCGCATCGGGCCTGACCGGCAACCTGAGCGAAATACCGCCCTCGGAACTGTTTCAGATTCTCCACCTGAACCAGAAAACCGGTGTTCTGGTCCTGAAACTCCCCGGGGGACTGGCCGCCGCCTCGTTCCGGGACGGCAGCCTGATCCGGGTCAAGTACAATGAGCGGGTGGACCAGGATGCTTTTTTTGAAATCCTGAAGGCACGGGAGGGACGGTTCAAGTTCAACCCGGAACTGCCCCCCGAGGAGACCCGTCAGGAAGAGATCGGCAACTTCATGAAACTCCTGCTGGAAGGGGCGCGGATGGCGGATGAAGCCGGTGAAGGCGACAACCTCGTTCCCTGATCAGAACCGTTTCCGGATCCATTCTGCCCGGGGGCTCAGTTCGATGGCCCGGGTATAATCGGCGATACCCCGTTCATAATCCCCCTTGTCGGCCCAGGCGATTCCCCTGTTGTAATAGGCTTCTGCGTACCTGGGGTTGATCTCGATGGCCCGGGTAAAATCGGCAATGGCCCGGTCCAGATCCTGTTTGCTGAGCCAGGCAATGCCCCGGTTGTAGTAGGCCTGGGCGGATTCCGGATCGAGTTTCAGCACCCGGTCGAAATCCGCGAGGGCCTCGTCGAGGTTCTTCTTGCTGAACCAGGCGATCCCCCGGTTGTAGTAGGCCTGGGAATATTTTGGATCGATGCCGATGGCCTGGGTGTAGTCGGCAATGGCCTGGGAATACTCCTCCTTTTCATCCCATGCACTTCCCCGGTTGTAGTAGGCCTGGGCATCTCCGGGATCGGCATTGATGGCCCGGGTGAAATCCGAGATCGCCTTCCCGTAATCCCCTTGCCGGGCCCAGGCCAGCCCCCGGTTGTTGTAGACCTGACCCAGATCCGGCTTCAGTTCCAGGGCGCGGGTATAATCCGCGATGGCCTTGGCGTACGCGCCCTTCCGCATCCAGATGAGCCCCCGGTTGTTGAAGGCCGCTGAATTCTTCGGATTCTTCTCGATGGCCTGGGTGAAGGCAGCGATGGCCTCGTCATAGTTTCCCTTCCGGGCATTTTCCACTCCCTGTTCAAACCAGTCCTCCGACGTCTCCTGGGCCAGCCCGGTGCCGGTCACTGCAAGACAGGCTGCCAGAAACATGATTGCTACCGCCGTCTTCCACCTCATGTCACCATCCTCCATCTGTTGAGTATCATTGGTGCAGGCCCTTGCAGGCCCAAATCAAGCCCGTCAGGAACGGAGAACAATTCCTGACGGAAGCGACTCGCCGAAAACCGTGTTCTCCTCCTGCTGCTCCATGGGAACCACATCCTTCAGCATGGGCGTGAGCGGTTCCGCAAAATCGAATCCGGAAAGCCAGTCGATAATCCGGTTGATGACTGCCTCGTCCAGATCGCGGATCCGGTCCCCGGTCTTCCGGGCCATCCGGACCACCGCCTCACAGACCGGCCTGGGATTCCGCCACTCCTCCGCCATCAGCCGGTCAATCCAGGCCGCCGCCTCGTCCGGCGGAATGACCCGGTCCACCGGACCGTACAGGAGTTCCCGTGCCCCGATCCGCGACAGCGACCAGAAATGCTGGGGCTTGACCCGCTTGGGGCTGAATTCGGTCAGCAGCCGGCGGCCCCACTTGACCTTGTCCTTGGCCAGAAGCTGTTCCATGTTGGCCACGGCCATCCAGATCTCCAGCCGTTCCTGGTGGGGCACGCCCGACTTTCCGCCTTTGCCGGAGAAGATCACCGGGGTCAGATCCTGGATAAACTGGCGCTGCTGCCCCGGTTTGAGTCCGCCGGCGACCCGCCGCCACATGATCCACCATTCGGAGCGGACCTGGGCATGGTTTTCATGGACCGGGCCGCCTTTGTAGATTTTCCATATCTGCTTCATGCGGTGGGGATCGAAGCCGTCACCGAACCCGGGCCGCATACAGAAGCCGGTGAGATTGAGCCACCGGCTTTCCAGAATGTTCTTGACGCTCCGCACATT
>JBEPXL010000557.1:0-3135 GCA_041641935.1 Desulfobacteraceae bacterium
TCTCCCTGACTGGATTGCCGGTTCCGTCGATGAGCCAGCCTGTGATGACGATGTGTGTGGACATGAAGAAAACGCTGTAAATCGGTTAAGCGGTCTGTAAATCCTTTATTCCTTTGTTTTGGTAATCGGGAAAGTATCACCCTTAATTGAAGTCATCAACAGGTTTTTGCAACAACACAATATCACTTCGTCTCTCCGTTATCTTCTGCTTTCAAAGTAGTGCCATTTCTGGTGTATTGACTGGTTATGCCAAATCTGAAATAAACGGAAACATATTCGCTTCCACATGGAAGATCATCTGCATAATCAGAAAGGACGGGCCATGAAAACGCTTATCATCACGATGATGTTCATGATTGCTGTCTCCCTTTCCTTCACAACAGATTTGAGAGCAGATGCAGGTAACTGGATTGACGAAAAAAGAATCATTATTGGAAATGAAACTCATTCCGTTATCCTGGAAGCTCCGCTTTTTGCATCCATGCAAATGATTCCGACTGTATCTCCCTATATCCGGGGTGTCAGGCCCGGATTCAGCGTTTCTCCGGACGCAAAATTTATCACCACAGGTTTTAAAGCAGTAGAAGTATGGAACATTAATAATCTTTCAGAAGCATATCATATTCCCTTTGATGAAGTTGTTCAAACAATAGTAATCGGATTTACAGGGTCTGATGGAGAGAAGCTTGCTCTAGTCCAGAAAATGAAAGGGTATAATTACAAATTCCTCATCATCCACTGGCGGACAGGTGAAGTGATATTTGAACAGTTTTTCCCAGGTTCCAGGCGACTCGTGAACCGGGAAATATCACCGGACGGCAGATATGTCACTTTCACCGACAGCGAGAAAGTTCTCTATGTATGGGATGATCAGGCAGGCATCCTTATGAAACCGGAACTTCGAAAGGACCATGCGTTCATCGCCGGAATCCGCTTCTCTCCCAACAGCCGAATTGCCGCTATGGGTAACGGCACACATGTAGATTTTTACACAACAGATGGATGGACGCCTCTTCCCGTACGCGCGGAGTTTGCCAGAACAGATGGCGGAAGAGGTGGCCTTCGCCCTTTGCAGTTTCTGGATGACCGGCATGTCCTGATCCATGACGACAACTGGGTCTATTTCATATTTGATATAGAAACAAAGAAATACACGGCCCGGTACCGTCACCGGGAAAATCCTTCCCGTTCTTTCTGGGGTCGATCCGGCACCACGAGTGCTGAATTTCGAAAAACCTTCCACCATGCCGTTTCCTCTGACGGTTCCACACTGGTAACATACCCGGAAGGGCTTTACAATCTTCAGATGTTTGATCTGAAAAAGGGTCTGAAACCGGTTCCCCTTTGTAAACCAGGATGCTATGGCGATTGGCCCATTGTCCTTGATCTCAAACTTTCCCCTGATGGAAAGTGGCTCTTCGTATCGACCGAATTCGGCATTGATTTCTGGGATCTGCAGGATCTCCGGTTACTCCCTTTGAAGGAGATCAAACCGGAAGTGATCAGCCCCTCCTTTGATATCACCGTGGTGGGACCAGCACTGCCTGCGCAGCAGGAATGTACCGATGCCCATGACTGTCTGGAACAGGGAGAAATATTTGAAAAGATGAGCGAATATGAGCGAGCCGGGATGGCTTACGCCACAGGATGTAAAGGTGGCGATACAGAAAACTGTATCAGACAGGCGGCGGTTTATACCAGAATTCAACAAAACGAGGAAGCCTATGAAATCTATGAAATGCTGTGCAAAAACAAGGAGAGTGCAGAATGTATCGATGGAATGAAAAAATCAAGCAAGCGTCTTCCCGGAGTGAATCCGAATAGACGTGTGACCATCGATACCGACCGCTGGTGTCGGGAAGATAATCTGCACCTGCTGGAAAAGGAGATGGAGGCGGTCCGGTTTTATCGCGGTGGCGACTTCATTGGCCTGAAGATCACAGCCGTAACTGATCAACTCTCAAAGATGCTTCAGATCAGGAGCGGCAGCATTATTACCAATTCCATAGGCTGTATCGAAAAGTTCTGCAATCTGGAAGAGTATATAAAAACCCTGCGATCACGATGCCAGCAGGCATCCCAGGTCAGCATCCGTACATTTGATCCGGAAACGGAAACAGAGGTTCTCTTCTATTATCAGAAATAATTGATATTTTTACGTAATATTAAAGATTTAAAAAGCAGGCGCAGTCTTTTAAAACTGCTCCTCCGTCAGCCGCTGATACACCTTCTCCGCAAGCCGCTCTGAAAGAAGCTGGATGGCGACCCGCTTGTTGTAATCCGTCGCCACCTTCTCATCGAGTACACCATAGGTCTCGGTTTCTTCCACATCCGGTGCGGACCAGAGGATGGCACCATCCCGGTCCACCAGTTTCAGATCCAGAACCGCCTTGACCCGCCGCTCCACCGCCGCGATCTGTCCCCGGTATGAAACCGTTTCGATGCTGATGGACCGGATGCCGCCGGTCAGCACGGCATCGGCCTTTTCCGGGCTTGCGATGTTGTTTCCGTTCCGGGTGAACTCATAGATGAGATCGTTGGTGAAGAGATGCTCCACCCCGGTTTCGGCGGTACGGTTCTCGATCATCGGCACGGCCACCGAACGGATACTGCCCGGCAGGGTTCCCCGTTCCACAAACCGGTAACCGCATCCGGCAAGACAGAGCAGGATTCCTGTCAGTGCAAAAAGAGAAATCCATCGCTGCGAGACGCCGCCGGGCAAAGTCTGCCCGGCGACGCGTGCTGTTTTCATCTTACACAACAATGTTCACCAGCTTCTTTTTGACCACAATCACCTTGCGGATATCCTTTCCGCCGATGAATTTCTGCACACGCTCGTCATCCAGCGCTCTGGCCTTGATGGTTTCGTCATCGGTGTCGGCGTCGATGCTGAATCTGCTCCGGAGTTTGCCGTTGACCTGCACCACGATCAGGAGTTCATCCTTTGCCAGTGCGTCTTTCCGAAAGGTCGGCCAGGGGGCCAGCAGGACACTCGCCTGATAATCGAGGCGGGACCAGATCTCTTCGGAGAAGTGGGGAACCATCGGCGCCAGAAGCAGCGTGACCGATTCGATGGCCCGGCGCATCACCGCCGGTGCATTGGGTGTATCCTGCGCGAGTTCCATGCTGTAGATG
>JBEPXL010000558.1:0-3134 GCA_041641935.1 Desulfobacteraceae bacterium
TTCTGGTCTTCCGGAACCTGGTAAAGCTGCTCTACGACCGGAAGCGGAAGGTCATGGGCACAAAGCTCCGGACCCGGCTGGCGGTGGCCTTTATCGGAATTTCACTGCTGCCGACCATTGTCCTCTTCCTCTTCTCCATCCACTTCATCACCTCCAGTATCGAATTCTGGTTCAATGTTCCCATTGAACAGGCACTCGATAACTCCCTCAACGTCGGGCGGCAGCTTTACGCCTATGTAGAGGAACAGAACCGGTTCTTTCTGGAGCGGGTCGCCTATCAGGTCCGGTCCCGGGATCTTCTCCGGCCCGAGCAGCGCAACGAACTCGACAACTATATTCTGGTGGTGCAGCGGGAGTTCAATCTCGATGCCGTGGAGGTCTATTCCGCGGCGGGACGGCGGATGGCCATTGTCGCCTCCCCGTCTCTGCGGGACGCACCGCCGGGACCGGTGGACGTGGTCGGTCTGATGACCGATGCCGATGAAGACCGGGTCCGGTCGGTTTCAGAGGAGATGTGGGCCGGGGAACTGAACCGGATCATCGGCACCATTCCCTTCGGGGCCGCCGGCGATGCCGTGGCAGGGTATGTGGTCCTTTCGACCCTCTTTTCGCCGGACCTGACCGAGTATCTGGCCTCCATTTCCCGGGGGTTTGAAGAATACCAGCAGATCAAGCTCCTGAAGCGTCCCATCCAGGTGACCTATTACATTACCCTCTCCATTGTGGCGCTGCTGGTGGTCTTCTGTGCCATCTGGTTCGGATTCTATCTGGCCAAGTCGATTACCGTCCCCATCCGGGAACTGGCAGAGGGAACCCGGCGTGTGGCCGAGGGGGATCTGGGCTTCAGCATTGCCATGACGGCGGACGATGAAATCGGCAGCCTGGTGGATTCCTTCAACCAGATGACCCGGGATCTCCGGGCCAACCGGGAACAGCTGGAACTGTCCGCCCGGATGCTCCGCCAGCAGAATGCGGAAATCGAGGAACGGCGGCAGTATATGGAAATTGTCCTGCGGAATGTGTCCACCGGCGTCATAACACTGGATGCCGGCGGATTTGTAGCGACCAGCAACAAGTCGGCAGAAAAGATGCTCCAGATTCAGTCGTCGGATATCCTCAACCAGAGCTACAAACGGCTTCTCAACGGGGATTATCTGGATCTGGCCGATGAAATCCTCGAAAAGCTGAACGCCTCCCCCAATGATGCCCTGGACATGCCCCTGCGGCTCACCATCAGCGGGCAGCCCCGCAGTTTCATGACTCATTTTACGGCACTGAAGGACGACGCCGGCCGTTATATCGGACTGGTCATGGTCTTCGACGATCTGACCGACCAGGAAAAGGCCCAGAGAATGGCCGCATGGCGGGAGGTGGCCCGCCGGATCGCCCATGAAGTCAAAAATCCGCTGACCCCCATCAGCCTGTCGGCCCAGCGGCTGAAGCGGAAGTATTCCGGGACCGTCAACGAACCGGTCTTTGAGGAATGTACCCAGATGATCATCGACCAGGTGGAACTGATCCGGAATCTGGTCAACGAGTTTTCCACCTTTGCCCGGTTTCCCACGGCCAATCCCCGGCAGTGTGAACTGCCGCCGATTATCGAGGAGTCCATCGCCCTCTACCGGGAAGGCCATCCCGACGTTCAGTTCGCGTTCCATGTGCCCGAAAACATGGTTCCCCTCAACCTGGACCGGCAGCAGATGAAACAGGCCATGATCAACCTGATGGACAACGCCATCGCCGCCATGCGGCGGAAGGGCCGGATCATGATCACCCTGATCCATGATCCGGTCCTCAAGATCGTGCGGATGGAGGTGGCGGACAATGGTCCGGGAATCTCCCATGAAGACAAGCTGCGTCTTTTTGAACCCTATTTTTCCACCAAGAAAAGCGGCATGGGCCTGGGACTGACCATTGTCAATACCATCATCGCGGACCACAGCGGCATGATCCGCGTCCAGGACAACTATCCCCGGGGCACCAAGTTCGTGATTGAACTGCCGGTGCAGTAAACGGAAACGGATGCCGGGGCATTCCCCTGCCTTCCGGCTTCCGCTTATGACAAAGAAGTCTATCCCCCCGGACACCGGGGAACGGCTTCGGCCAGCATCCGCATATGCCGCTTTTCGGCCTGGGCAATACTGAGGAAGACCTCCCGGGCGGCGGCTTCCCCGGTCCGGTCGCCCATGACCCGGTACAGGTCAAAGGCGGCATACTCGATGCGGAGTGCCAGTTCCATCAGATTGATGCAGGGATTTCCCGTCAGGGTTTCGAGCCGTTTCAGCACATCGGCAAGGGGTTCCCCCCCTTCCAGCACCTCTCCCGGCAGACGGTCGAAGAGTTCTTCAAAATCCGCAGGATCTTCCTCCGCCTTCTGCCAGAAACGGTAAATGGCTTTGGCGTGGGCGGTTTCCGCCTGGGAGAGACGTTCCAGGGTATCGGCGAACGGTTCGGCGGCATACCGCTGCAGGGCGTCGCGGTAAAACCGCCAGGCCCCCTTTTCCAGCTCCATTGCCGTCATCAGCAGTTCCTGTACCCCCGCCGTTTTATCGAATACCTGTACCCTCGGATGGTCCGCCAGCAGTTTCCCATGCCATGCCAGAATACCGCCGTCGAGATGATAGACCATTTTTTCCGACACCTCTCCCTCGACAGCAAGGTCTGCGGCCATGAGGGAGCGTCCCCCGACATGGCAGTAAAAAATCAGATCCCGGTCCGGCGGCAGATCAAACAGCCGGGTCTGCAGTTCCATCAGCGGAAGCAGATGGGAACCGGGAATATGGGCCTCCGCATACTCGGCGGGCTGGCGGACATCCACCAGCAGATAGTCACGCTCCTTGTGGGCTTCCATGTACGCCTTCAGATCATCCGGCGTAAACGATACCATATCGGTATTTTCCATCGTTTTTCTCCTTCTTCATGCCGGAACCGGGGTTACGCTTCGATCTGCCCGGCCAGTGTCTGCGGGTCGGTGGTCGGCTGGGCGCAGGAAAAATTGGTACAGACGTAGACCGTCGCCTTGCCGTCCATCGATTTCAGCGGCGCGGTAAAACCGGCCATTTCCGCCAGCCGCTCGGCGTTATCGGCTGTTTTCAGGAGTACCATCTGGGTCGGCGTGAAGTTCTGGTTGAGAA
>JBEPXL010000559.1:0-3126 GCA_041641935.1 Desulfobacteraceae bacterium
CATTGGCCGGAAACTTCAGAAAAGGCATGGGATTCATGCACTGGAAGACGGCACGGTGATTCTGCTGAAACAGGGCCGGATCTACACAAAAAGTGATGCGGCAATCGAAACGGCGAAGCATCTGGACGGGTCCTGGAAACTGCTGGGTCTTTTGAAGATTCTTCCGAAATCCGTAAGGGACCGGGGCTATGACTGGATCGCCGCCAATCGGTATAAATGGTTCGGCAGGAAGAAGGAGTGTATGATTCCGACACAGGATCTTGCGGACCGGTTTCCGGATCGTCTGGCATGAGTGCGTAACGGAAATCAGGAGACAGAAAAGCCGCATGGAAAAGGAACTTCCACACGGCTTTCTGTTTCAGTTGCAAACTGATCAGCGGTTTTCATTCTCCGGGGCGCAATGCAGACCCCGGAGAATCATTCCTTATTCAAACGTTATCCGTGCGGTATCCACAAAGGGTGTACCATCCACCACCGCCCGGATCACCGACTGTCCGGGCTGACTGGAGCTGATCCGGCCTCTGGTCACCCCCCGTTTGTCGGTTTCACCCGGCTGCACCACATTGTCCACCTGACGGCTGGAAACGATGGTCGGCTGTACGCCGGGAACCGGGTTGTTGTACTTGTCCCGCACCTCCAGGATAATCTCGGAGAAAGACTCGCCGTCCGCGGGCAGGGTGGGGTAGGTTACCCGGATGCGGGAGTTTTTCGGTTCCGGGTTGCCCGGAACCACGGTGACATACGCCTCCGCAAGAAGATCACCGGTGCGGGCCACAACCTTGCCCTTGCCCATCCGGGTGCCCCGGAACAGCCCCGGTTCCGCGAACTCTCCGATGCCGCCCACCGATTCCCACTCGACCGCGGCATTGGAAACCGATACCGGATTTTCCTCCACATCCACGCCGCTCACCTCGAACATCTGCATGGTGCTGGAATTGATGGTGACCGGGTTGGGCTCGATGAAGATGCTGTAGAGTTTGCCTGATTCCACCGTGATGCTCTTCCTGGTTACAATATCATCGGTGGACGCCACCACCAGTCCGGATCCGGCGGTGCGGGCGTTGAACTCTCCGGTTTCTTTGTCGATGCTGCCGATATTCTGGGACACCGACCATTCCGCCTCCGCCGGAACCTGGTTGCCGCCCGGATCATAGCCGGCAATTTCCAGCGAATAGCTGTTGCCGGCCCGCAGGTTTTCTTCCGGGAGCCGGATTTCCAGAGCGGTGAGCGGACCGGTTTCCACATTGACCGGAACCGATGCCTCGACGCCGTCGGCGGAAGCGATAATCTGCCCGGAAACAGCCTTCTGCCCGGTGAACCTGCCGGATGCATCGATGCTGCCGATAGCTTCCGGCTGCAGGGTATACGCCGGATCAAGCGCAAGTTCATTGCCGTAGGCATCCCGCCCGGTCGCTGTCACCTGTACCGATTCCCCGGCCTGCAGACGGATCTGTTCCGGTGAGAGATTGATTTCCGCAAGATCGCCTGCTTCCACCTTTACCTGCGCATTGCCGGTGACACCGTCTGCAGAGGCCACTATTGTTCCTGTTCCGGTTTGTCGTGCCTGAAAGCGCGCTTCACCGGTGAGTTCACCAATCTCCTGTTCGGACTGGAGGGACCAGGAAACATCCGCCTCGGTTTCATTGTCGAAGGCATCATAGGCGGTGGCCGAGAAATCGGCTTCAGACCCTGCCTTCAGTGTCACCTGTTCCGGTCTGATCGCCACCCGGTCCACCGGTCCGGGAGACACGCTCACCCGGGCAACGGCGGTGGCATCCTTCATCCGGACTGTCACAAATCCGGCGCCTTCCGTGGTCGCCTTGAAGTTTCCGGCCTTGTTGATGGAGCCGATACCGCCGCTGGCGGACCAGGCCGGTTCCAGATCCAGCGGATTGCCCTCGGAATCGAACCCTTCGGCGGTGAATCCCTGCTGCTCACCGGCCCGCAGCTCCGCAGTGATCGGCTTGATGATGACGGCATGGATCGGTCCCGTCTCCACGGTGACACTGGACTGGGCGACGGCATCCCCGGCCATGAGCCGAATCGTGCCTTCCCCCGCCCTGCCGGCTTTGAACTGGTTCTGATCATTCACCGTCCCCAGATTGTCCGCCACTTCCCAGCGGATGTCGGGGGAGGGGATCACATTGCCGCCGGCGTCCCGGACTTCATAGGTGAGGGGCTGCATTCTGCCCGCTGTTATGGTGAAGCTTTCCGGCTGAAGGGTAATTTCGGCGGGTGCGCCGGGCGTAACCTTCACCGCCGAGGAGGCGGTGACATCATCCAGGCGGACCGTTATCTTTCCGGAGCCCACGGTCGCTGCCGTGAAAGTTCCGTCCTCCTCTATATTGCCGATGTTTCCATCCACGGACCAGTTGAAATCGGTTTCGACTGTATTCCCGCCGGCGTCCAGGCCGGTCGCCTCGAACTGGATTGTCGATCCGGAAGATACGGTTTCCTCTTTCGGTGTCAGTTCGATTTTCTCCAGAGAACCCTTCTGTACGGTCAGGGGCGCGGTTTCGGCGATATTGTAGGCGGCGGCGATCAACTGGCCTTCCCCCGCCTTTTTCGCGATCAGTTCATTTCCGTCGGTGATCTCGGCCAGGGAATTATCCGAAAGATCCCAGCGGACATTTCCCTGCACGACGTTTCCGAACCGGTCTTCCATCACCGCTTTCAGACTGACCGATTCACCGGCCCGGGCGGAGATCTCTTCGGGAATGATTTTGAGGAAAGCCACCTCCGCCGGTTTTACCTCCACACCGGCCCGGGCGACCACATTGCCGTGCCGTGCCAGCACCTGGCCGGATTCGGCCGTAACCGCAGAAAAGCGTCCTTCCTCGTTGACGTTCCCCAGACTGGACGGTTCCACCTGCCAGTCGAGTTCCGCTTCGGTTTTGTTCTGGAACTTGTCATAGGCGGTGGCGGAAAAGACGACTTCCTCCCCTGCAGTGACATCCGCCGAATCCGGTTCCAGCTGAATATTCGTCGTCTCGCCCGGAACCACGCTCACTTCTGTGGCAGCTTCGATCTTCTTGCCGGTGCGGAGCTGATGAACGGTGGCCATCAGACGGGTTTTGCCCGCCTTTTCGGGAGAGAAAACCCCCCGGGCATCAACCGTTCCCAGTT
>JBEPXL010000560.1:0-3120 GCA_041641935.1 Desulfobacteraceae bacterium
CAACGCAGCCGGTTACAACCGGGTCTGGTTCATCGAAGGCGGCCATGAGGCATGGCCGTTTGAACTGGATTATCTGGGAATGTAACAGAACCGCGTCCGGGTGATGCGGAATTTCTGATCAGAACAGGCGGCTCACCCGGCCGGACAGCCCATTCTCCGGTTCCACTCCGGAAAGAGAGATCACCTCCCCGTCCGGTACGATCTTTCTTCCCCGGTCAACAAGGAACCGGAGATACGAATACCCTGTACCATTATGCCCTTTACATTCACGCCCATCGGCATTGTCCGTTCCCCTTTCAAGGAAAAATTCGGGATCCCCCGGCAGTCGGGCCTTGTGCCGGAAGCCCGGGGGGTACTGGAGATTCTTCCGCCGTATGACAGGGAAGAAGCCTTTCGGGGTCTGGAAGATTTTACCCATATCTGGCTTGTCTTTGTCTTTCACGCATCCCTTCGGGATGACTGGAAACCGACCGTGAGGCCCCCGCGTCTGGGGGGAAACCAACGGATCGGGGTCTTTGCCACCCGGTCGGGATTCCGTCCCAACGGCATCGGCCTTTCCGCCGTCCGTCTGGAGAAAATTGTCCGGGAGAACGGTATTCTGCAACTCCGGCTGGGGGGACTCGACCTTCTGGACGGGACACCGGTGCTGGATATAAAGCCCTACCTGCCGTATGCCGACAGTATTCCGGAAGCTCAAAGCAGGTTTGCCCCGTCCCCGCCGGAACCGGTCGAGGTCACATTTTCCGAACGGGCGGACGCCCGCTGCCGGGAACTGGAAGCAGCCGGTCTGCCGGCGTTCCGGCAGTTTGTGGTGCGTATTCTCAGTACCGATCCCCGTCCCGCCTATGTAGGGGCGTCAAAACCGAAGCGGGTGTTCGGCAACCGGGTGTATGATGTGGATATTCGATGGACATTTGATGCAGGCAGCATTCATGTGCTGGATATTGTGGACCGGGAGAAGAAAGAATCAGAAAGCGGATAACGCTTCGGAAAAGAAAACCGTAAAAAACCGGTCATCCGGAAAAAAGCATGGCCCGTCCCTTTTTCTGTTGAATCCTGCCGCCGTTTTGGGTAAATTCTGTCAAATCAAACGGATCATTTTCCTGTCAGGCTGCGCAACAATCTTTCGCGGGTAAAATCATGGGGTATCTCATTGTTTTTGGATTATTCGTTTTTTTTATCTGCTGCTGGCCGGCAAAACCGCCCCCTCCGCCAAAGCCGCCCCCGACCATCGATCAGTGCCGGAATCAGCTGACTGAAATTCTGAATTCTCCCAGTGCCCCTCTGGAAGAGAAAAGAATCGCAGGCGCATTGCTGGCGCATCTGAAAAATCTGTAGCCTGTTCCGGAATAAAGGCCCCTTACCCGTTCTGCCGCATCCTGCAGGTAGCCCGTGGATTTTCACCTGATCGCGGTTGAAGCCGGCAAATCGTTTCAGCAGCCGGATGGCATCAGTACGGTTTCTATTTTACAATGCGAAGTACGTTCGTGTCCTCCTGCAGCCGTTCCCACAATGCCCGGATGATCACTGCCGACGGTTCTTCATCCTCCCGCAGCGCCTGTGCCCGGCAGTCCTGAACGAGGGTTTCGTTTCCCTTCCAGAGCCGGAACTCGTTTTTGACATACAGACCGAGGGAGGGAGACAGCAGCGCCAGCCGGCCCGGGACCATATTGGCGATCCGGGTCCGCTCCCGGAAGGTAAGGGTTTCCAGCAGCACCGCCACCGCTTCATCCACCGACCGGGGCAGATTGATAAATTCCCTCAGTTTCAGGTCCGTTCCCGTTGTTGTTGTCGGCAGGGCGTTGTATTCGTACTGTCTCGGTTCAATGAGCGCCAGCTGGAACACCGCCTTCAGAATATCAATGGTTGTCTGGTACAGATCAATGGTCTGGCTTGTTTTCGCGCCGGTGACATTGAGATTCTCGATTCCGTTGGTGGAAATCCACTCCTGAATCCGGTTGGATGCCTCAAACCGGGGAATCCGGTCCAGATCGATGTAGAGCCACGGGTGACTGTTGCGCTGGGCCAGCCGCCGGTTGAGCGCCGCGTGGCCGGTCGGCTCCCCCTGACCGAGGATCAGAACCCCGTCGGAGTCGAGGATATTCTGCTCCGTCGCCCGCACGTAATTGCCGTTGCTCATTATGTGCAGATGATACTTCCGGATCAGGCTCTGATTTCCTTCTTCCGCACGCCACAGCGGAATCCATCCGCCGTAGTCAATAAAGAGTTCATGGGCGACTTCCAGCGCCGCCTGTTCCACACCGGGTTGACCGCTGGCAATAATTTTTTTGATCATAATGCCTTTCACACCATACGTGAGCGGTTATCGTTCATCGGCAGACACCTGCATCATCAGGCAGTCCGCCGGAAAGCTCCTGAAAACGCTGTCGATAAGCATTTGAATTTGAAATAAATATGGCTTCTGGTATTTCAAAACACCTGATTATACTTGACAATACTCTATAATAGAAAACGATTTTCAAAAATTCAAGTATATTATGCAGAGCAGGATTTCACCGTCTCCCCCGGGTCCCTGCGAAATGCCCCCGCGATGAAACCCGGTGTTGAAAAAAGACGGGATCGGTTGTATGGGAAGACGATCAATCATTATCCTGTATTTCGTCACAACGCCAGCGGAAGATGTACACAGCGAAACGTCCCGCAGCCGATGCGTCAGCGTCTGGCGGGATGAGACTCTTCTTCTGGATAAATGATACCATTCAATTTGAAAGGAAGAAACAGATGAATCTCGACCACTCCTGCAAGCTGTTCGAAGAAGCACTGAAAATCATTCCCGGCGGTGTCAACAGTCCCGTCCGGGCCTGCAAATCCGTCGGTGGCGAACCGCTCTTTATCGACCAGGCCAACGGCAGCCGGATCATCGATGCGGACGGAAACGAGTATCTCGATTATGTCGGTTCCTGGGGACCGATGATCCTGGGACACCGGCATCCGGAGGTGGTGAAACTGCTGGAGGTGATGCTGGAAAAGGGGACCAGCTTCGGAGCGCCGACGGTAATGGAAATCCGGCTGGCGGAGATGATCGTCGAAGCGGTTCCTTCCATCGAAATGGTGCGGATGGTCAACTCGGGAACCGAAGCCACCATGAGCGCCATCCGT
>JBEPXL010000561.1:0-3107 GCA_041641935.1 Desulfobacteraceae bacterium
TGCTGACGATGACCGAGGAATGAATGGCCCGGACATCATCGGAAATCCGGAACGAAAGCCCCGGTGTGATCAATCCGAGCAGCCGGAAAAAGCCGGAAAAAAAGATATGGTTCAGCCGCTGAAAGGATCGTTCTCCGTCTTTTGAAAAGAACGCCGCCCAGGCATAGAAGGGAGAGTAGAAAAAGACAAATCCGGCGGTGAAGTAGGTCCAGGCGGCCAGGGTGATCAGAACATCCAGAACCGGTTTGAAAGGCTTGCAGAAGGGCAGGGGACGCGCAGAAGGCTCATTCATCGAACTTCCTGAGCAGGATACAGGTATTGACCCCGCCGAAGGCGAAGTTCTGCACCGCAGCTGTCCGGACGGATTCATCCACCAGTTCCGTCACATGGCGGACCATGCCGCACCGCCGGTCCACCTCTTCCAGATTGAGGGTCGGCGCGATGAAACCTTCCTCCATCATGTAGAGCGTGAGCAGAACTTCGATCACGCCGCAGGTGGCCATGGTGTGGCCCATGTAACTCTTGAGTCCGGCCACCCACGGGGATGTTCCGTAAATGCTGCCCATTGCCTGGGCCTCGATCACATCGCCCATTTTGGTTCCGGTGGCATGGGCGCTGACGAAATCCACATCTTCGGGCTGCAGTCCGGCGCTTTCCAGCCCCAGGCGGATGGTTCCCCGGATGCCGTCCACATTGGGCAGAATCAGGTCGCCGCCGTTGTTGTTGCTGGAAAAGCCGATGACCTCGCCCAGAATCGTTGCGCCCCGTTTCCGGGCGCGTTCGTATTCCTCCAGAAGAATTGCGCCGCCGCCTTCCCCCACCACCAGTCCGTCCCGGCGGGTGTCAAAGGGCCGGGGCGTCAGATGGGGTGTGTCATTGAACGCGGTGGAGCAGGCCAGCAGGTTGTCGAAGACGGCGACGGTGGTGGTGTCGTACTCGTCGGCCCCGCCGCAGATCATGGCGTCCTGGAGTCCGAACTTGATCATTTCATAGCCGAATCCGATGGACTGGCTGCTGGTGGTGCAGGCGGTGGAAGAGGAAATGACCCGGCCCGTGATGCCGAACATTTTGGTGATATTGACGGCGGTGGTATGGACCATGGATTTGAGATAATCCACCGCGCCCACCGCAGAGAACTCGTTCCGGGAACCGCTGAAGAAATTTCTGTAGATATTTCGCTGCACCGTCGGACTGCCGTGGGTGGAGCCGAAGGCGACGCCGAGGCGGCCCGAGGTGATGAACTCCTGATCCAGTCCCGATGCCTCCAGCGCCTCCCGGACCACCTGACAGGCATAGTAGGCGACCGGCCCCATGGTTTTGCGGAAGTTCCGCTTAAAGTCGTATTCCACCGGATAATCGACGGTTCCGAATACGCCCGAGTGGATGTATTCGGTCAGAAAATCATCCCGGCGAAGCGGCTTTACGCCGGAAACGCCGTTTTTCAGGCTGTGCAGGATCGCGTCCCTGCCGTGGCCGATGGGGGTGATGGCGGAACCTGCCGTAATAACGACTCTTCTGTCCATGGGATTTGCACTCACATCGCACCGGCTCTGGAAGAAGAATCCGCGCCGATCATTTCAATATAGTCACAGATATGATTGATGGTCCGGATATCCATCGCCTGCTTCTTCTCTTCCTGGCTCAGGACCACGCCCAGCATCCGCTCGATTTCCACCAGAAGCTCAATGGCGTCGATGCTGTCGAACTCATACTCTTCTCTCAGGTTATCATCCAGTCCGGGGTTTTCGATTTCAAAATTCTCTTCGAAAATCCGGAACAACTCGCTTTGAATCTCTTTCCGTGTCAGTTTCATGACGCACTGTCTGTTTCTCTGTAAAAAATGGCTCCGCTGCAGACGGAGATGTCAGCAAACGGCGCTGATTAAAATCGAAATTGCCTGAAAAGTCAAGGCAAATGCCGGAAGAAGAAGAACGCTTTACCGGCTGTTTTGCCCTCCGGAATCCGGGTGATGCAGCCGTTTACCCAGAAAGGGCCGGAAGTGATACCACTCCAGCGGATGCTGCCGGACCGCTTCTTCCAGATGGTCCGCATAGGTCTGGGCCGCCTGCCGGATCACCGCCTGCCTTTGGGAACGGTCTGCCGCTTTCACGGGGATCGGTTCCGTGACGGAAAAGGCGTAGGCATTGGCGCCGGTGCGGAAGGTGAACAGGATAAAGAGCGGCGCGCCCGACAGCAGGGCCAGGACGTAGGGCATCTCCGGCAGATGGATTTCATGACCCAGAAATTTTGCCGGAACCGTCCGCTGTTCCGGATGCCATACCACATCCCCGGTGAGAGAGACAAGCCCGCCGGACTTCAGAAAGTTGATCCCTTCGATAATGTCAAAGGGAGATGCCGCCGCCGGGTCTGCGGCAATGATCCGGATACCGCTTTCGGCGAGGCTCTCCTTCTGCATCCGCTCGATCTGTTCTTTGTGCCGGATGCCCATGTAGAGCAGCAGGGGAATATCGGACCGGCGCTGTTTGAGCAGGTGGGCTGCCACTTCCCAGTTGCCCACATGGGACATCAGCATGATACCGCCGGTGTTCCGGTCGATGGCCTCCTCCAGATACCGCCAGCCGCGGGAGGTGTAGGCAAGTTCCCCGGTATTCTGCAGCAGAAACCGGTCCATGAACACGGAGGTGAAATTCTGGTACTGCCGCCAGGCGCACCGGCGGGCATACTGTTCGGATCGGTCCGGAAACAGGGTCCGGTAAAACCGGACACTCTCCGCCACACGGCGGGGAAAGAGGACATAATATCCGGCGGCCACGAACCAGGATGAAAGGCGGAAAAACCAGGGACCGGTTTTCCGGGAGACGGCAGTGGTGATGCGGTAGAACGGTTCACTCATCGGACGAAATCAGAGACGGGGGCTGCTTTCCTGACCTGCGCCGGCGGGTCGCGGCCGAAACGAACATCCGCTGGAGAATGAGCCGGGAAAAGGTGCTGGAATTGCGCATGAAATCGACAAAGGGACGAAAATGGGAAATCCGTTTTACACCGGGGGTGTAGGAGACACTCACCGGCGCCTCCAGAATGGGAATCCCCTTCCAGGTCGCTCTGGCCAGTACCTCCACCTCGAACTGGAACCGCCGGGACTGCAC
>JBEPXL010000562.1:0-3102 GCA_041641935.1 Desulfobacteraceae bacterium
GTTTTCGCTGTATAAGGTGTTTGGAGGGTTTTTTCGGGGGGAGTAGGAGGCGATTGGTATGATGGTTAAATACAATCCTGAAGAAGCCGTAGAATATTTGAATAACCAATGCTGGCATGACAGCGTTTTGTATGAAATCAGGATAATTAGAACAAATTCACTGGATCAAGCCATAATCTTTCTTAACCTTATTACAGATGAATATGAATGGAAATCACAAAAGGTTAGTTTGGTATTTAATGATTGTTACTACCTTGAGACAAAAATGAATGGCGGTGTTGATGCACTGTCTGACGGTGAAATGATTTCAGAGGCAACTGCAAATTTTAGAAGTGCATTCATAAGCCAAGTGGAAAGTATATGGGATAAAATGCAATTTCAGATACCAGAGCTTTTTCATTTTTCAATGAGTTTGGCTTCAACTGGTTCAGAAATAGATATTGTTAGCGGATCTGTAAGTGTAGTTGCAGAACGTGGTGTTGAGAAACACAGCACACCACCCCCAATTTTTCCATCATGATAGAGGTGTGGTAAATAACGGAGAAGTAACAGCCTTACAGCTACTACATTCCTCACCTCTCAATCTGATCGCCTTCCGCCGTTCCCTGCGGTGTAAATGCCATTGCTACACCTCCCTCGTCTCCTCTGCCCCGGACAGTTTCTCCAGAAAATAGACCATGCAGAACCCCAGCACCGCCAGCAGCAGGGCCCCAAAAAAATAGGGCTCCAGGCCGGTCACGACCCGGTAGGTCTCCGGCAGCACATTGCGCTCCACCAGCGGGATCACTTCGCCGTCGGGTTTGGTAAAGGATTTTACCACCTGCTTCCAGGGCCATACCTTGTTGAGCGAGCCGATCATCAGGCCGGTCAGGGCGGCGATGGTCGGATTGTGGAACCGCTTCAGGGTCCAGTTGAGCAGATGGGAAAACGACAGCAGACCGATGGCGCATCCGCATCCGAAGACAAACATGATCGTCAGCCGGAAGTCCTTGATGGCGGTAAAGACAAACTCGTACTTGGACAGGAGCACCAGAATAAAGCTGCCGGAAATGCCGGGCAGGATCATGGCGCAGATGGCGATCATGCCCGAAAAGAAGACAAAAAACAGGGTATCCGGCGTCTGTGCCGGAACCGCTATGGTAATGAAATAGCCCACACCGATGCCGACCATGCACCAGAAGATGACAATGGAATTCCACCGGGGAATCTTCCGGCTGATGACCACAGCGGAAGCCACGATCAGGCCGAAGAAGAAGGACCAGACCATCTCCGGATGCTCCGCCAGCCAGTAGAGGATGACCCGGGAAAAGACCAGGATGGAGGTGGCGATGCCGGTAAAGAGAACCGTCAGAAAAATACCGTTGATGTGACGCCAGAACCCGATGAAATCCCGCATGATCAGGCGCCGCAGCGCTTCGGTGTTGAACGAACGGATCGCGCCGACCAGTTCTTCATAAATCCCCGAAATAAAGGCGATGGTCCCGCCCGATACGCCGGGAACCGCGTCGGCCGCCCCCATCGCGACCCCTTTCAGGTAGAGCAGAAAAAAATCCTTCCGTGTCCGCATGGCGGCTTCCTCCGTTTTGTTTCTATTCTTCTTTCCAGCCGTGATCGCCCACCAGCTTGACGAAACGGCATCCTCCCAGGCTCGACTGGCGGATGCCGGTTTCATCCTTGTAAATCTTGGTCAGTTCCTGGGAAAAATGATCCCCCACCGGAATGACCATGCGCCCGCCGGGGGCGAGCTGGCCGATGAGGGTTTCGGGTATCTTCGGCGCGCCTGCGGTGACGAGAATGGCGTCAAACGGGCTCTCTTCGGCCCACCCCACCGTGCCGTCGGAAAACCGGGTGACGATGTTGTGGTACTGCAGTTCGTCGAACATCCACCGGGCCCGGGCATAGAGGGGATACTTCCGTTCGATGGTATAGACGCGGTAGGCGATTTCGGCCAGAATCGCGGTCTGGTAGCCCGACCCGGTGCCGAGTTCCAGTACCCGGTCCTGGTCCGTCAGGTTCAGGGCCTGGGTCATTTCCGCCACAATATAGGGCTGGGAAATGGTCTGCTGTTCTCCGATGGGAAGGGGCGAATCGCCGTAGGCCCGGTCCCGCAGGGCTTCGGGAACAAACAGATGCCGGGGAACCTTCCGGATGGCCGCCAGCACCCGCCCGTCGGTCACGCCCCGGGCCTCGATCTGCCGCCGGACCATCTCTTCCCGCTGTCTCGTAAATATCGCAGAATCTTTATCGTTGTCGTTTTTCATTGGCATATCATCATCCGGATGGATAGGTTGATTCATCGGGCGCACCTCACAGGGGCGCGCTGCGTAAACGGGTAGTATCATATCCATTTTAGCGGCAGAATTTCAAGACAAATTCTCTGATGCGGAAAGAAGGGCGGAAAAGACTGCGCCTGACGGCAGCAGAAAGGGAAGGCAAAGGGGACCGGAACAGGTCGATCCCCCCGTTTGTTCTGCAGACGGACGGAACCGGCCCGCAGCTATATTTTATAGATCACCCGCTGGTCGGTGATGATAATATCCACATACTTGTCATGGGATTCCATGGGAACCTGCGGAAGAATCTGTTCTTCCAGGGCGAGAGCGACTTTCCGGGTGGTGACCGGCAGCCGGGGGATCAGGCGGTCATAGTAGCCGAAGCCGGAGCCGAGGCGGCCCCCTTTTTCATCCAGGGCAATCCCGGGAATGATGGCGATGTCGATCCGGTCGATGGGGACTTTCTTGCACCGGGTCGGGTCCGGTTCCAGTACGCCCCGGGGCCCCTGTTTCAGATCCGTTTCCCGGTTATCGACCTTCATCAGGCTCACGCTTCTCTTCTCTTTGTGGAAGCAGGGAAGCACCACAATCTTGTCTCCCTGAAAGGAGCGCCGGAAGATTCCGTTGGTGGGAACTTCATATCCCTGGTGCATGTACAGCAGCGGAATTCTTGCCTCGATAAAATTGGCAAAATCAAACAGCCCCTCCTCGATCTTCCGAACCTTCTCCGCCAGTTCATCTTCGGGAAGCGAACTGATCAGCTTGGCGATGTCGCTGCGGACACTGTTCTTTTTGGCTTTAATCTCATCCATGACGTTCTCCGGAAAGT
>JBEPXL010000563.1:0-3102 GCA_041641935.1 Desulfobacteraceae bacterium
GACGGGATATGGATCATCATGAAGAACTGCACGGCGGAAGTAAGCCGGCGGGACGGTCATCAGCCGGGGAATGGTTCCGTGGGCAGCGTGGAGCATGTTTTTTGGTTTATCAGAAATCCGGTCGGCACGGACAAACTGCCCCAGGCGCATTATCTTCGGATCAACCTGCTGGATGTTCCCCCCCGGCACATCCAGATTCCCGCAGACCGCCATGAGGCAGACCAGCGCGCGAACGGTGTCAAAGGCATGAACATTCTGTTCAATGGCGTTTCCCCAGCCGATGGCAGCCGGACGGGATGTCGCATACAGCCGTGCGCTCTCCCGGATCAGTTCCGGGGCCACACCCGTGACTGCCCCAGCCTGTTCCGGTGTCCAGGGGCGGATGGCGTCAAGCAGATCATCAAAGCCGTGGGTCCAGTCCCGTACGAAATCGGCATCAAACCGGTTTTCCTGCAGGATGACATGGAGAAAGGCAAGGGCCAGGGCTGTGTCGGTTCCCGGCTTTACGGGAAGCCAGTACCGGGCCCGGCGGGCCATTTCCGTCCGGCGGGGATCGACCACGATCAGTTCGGTTCCGTTCCGGACCTGGTCCAGCAGCAGACGGCAGATGGCGCCTTCCTCGTTGGTTCCGATGGAATTGCTCCCCCAGAGCAGGACGGTCCGGCTGTCATGGTGGTAATCCGGAACGGGATAGAAGCCGCAGGTGTGCACGCCGGTCACTTCCCTCGGCGCGTGACAGACATCCTGAACGGCGACCACATTGGGAGAGCCGAAGAGATTGGCGAGGCGGATCAGGACAAAATGCTCCATTCCCTTTGGCATTCCCTGGCAGAAGGCAACGCCTTTTGCGCCGTACCGGGAGCGGGTCCGGTCCAGACCTTCGGCGACGGTATCCAGGGCTTCTTCCCAGGAGATTTTCTGCCACCGGCCTGCGCCCCGCCTGCCGGCCCGTTTCAGGGGATGGCGGAGCCGCCGGGGATGCTGGAGTCGCTCCGCCGAGGCGAGTCCTTTGGGACAGACATACCCCCGGCTGAGGTAGCCGTCCGGGTCGCCGGTGATGCGGAGGATGCGACCATCCTGCACGCCGACCCGGAGCGTGCAGCCGCCGTGGTCCATGCGGCTGCAGTGGGTCTTGATCCAGTGGATGCTGTTGTCGGGCATGACGTCCCCCGTTTCAATACCCCACCACATGCACCACATCGGATGCCGGAACCAGCCGGACCGACTGGCGCAGGAGGGGCAGCGTCTCTTTCAGTGTATGAAATGTTTCGGGATGGGGATGGCCGATTCCCACGGCTTCGCCGTACTGCCGGGCGATCCGGATCAGGCGGCGGATTTCCCTGCGGATGGCCTCGGGATTCCGGTCATGGTCGAGAAATACATCCCGGTGCGCAAAAGGAATCTGGGCAAGACGGGCGGCGGATCTGCCGACACTGCCCCCTGTGGTCACACTGTCGATGAAAAAGAGGTTCCGTTTCTTGAGCGTCGAAAGAAGCCGGTTCATCAGTGTCGGCATCGTTGTCAGTCGTGATCCCATGTGGTTGTTGACGCCCTGGATGGCTCCCGCGCGGTCCAGGTTCCGTTCCAGCAGGGCAAGAAACCGCTCCGGGGACATATCCGCCGTCAGCGCGTCCGGTCCCGGATCGACCCGGGGGTAACCAATGGGTTCCATCGGCAGATGGAGAAGAAGATCGTGGCCGTTGTCCCGGATGGTCCGGCTGAGATTGTTCAGATCGGGACTGTGGGGAAAAACCGAAAAGCTGAGGGGAATCTCCAGGCTGAGAAACTGGTCCACAATGGCCCTGTTGTAGCCGATGTCATCGATGATAATGGCAACCATCGGACGGCCGCAACGGTCTTCCGGCGTTGTTTCCAGCCGGGAAACGGTAACATCCTCGGGATAGACTTCAAAAAGGGGCGGGAGAGCCCCTCCGGTATGCGGGTCGCCGGAGGGGGTCGAACAGGAAAACAGCAGCAGGGTCAGGACGCAGAAAAAAGCTGCGCCCGCCCCTGCGCCGAGTCGGTTTCTCAACACCGGAAATCAGCTGCGGGCATCCGTGAAGATCTGGTATCCCCGGAGAATCTCCAGCGCGCGCATGACCTGATTGTCCTTCTGAAGATTTTCCAGCGTCAGGGGACCATACCGGTTGGCGGTCCGGCGGCGGCGTTCCTGGGTCGTGCCGTCTCCATCCTCTTCCAGTTCGTCCTCACCGGCTTCGTCCTCACCGTTCAGCGGGAGGGCTTCCAGATGGCCTTTCAGATCCTTTTCCTTGAGGATTCCCTCTTCCGCCACCTTGTCTTCCTCGACAAAGCGCTGTTTTACCTCAATATCCGGAACAATGCCCTGGGCCTGGATGGAGCGGCCGCTGGGGGTGTAGTACCGGGCGATGGTAAACTTGAGGCCATAGCCGTCCCGCAGGGTTTCCACGGTCTGGACCGAACCCTTGCCGAAAGAGGTCGTTCCCAGTATTACGCCCCGCTTGTGGTCCTGGAGCGCTCCGGCCACGATTTCGGATGCGCTGGCGCTGCCGCCGTTGATCAGGACGACGATGGGGTAGGTCTGCCGGTTCCGGTTGGCATGGGCCTTGAAATCCTTGGTATGTTTCCGGAGCCGTCCTTTGATGGAGACAATGGTTCCCTCATCCAGAAAATAGTCCGATACCTCGATGGCCTGGTTCAGCAGTCCGCCGGGATTGTCCCGGAGGTCCAGAACCAGCCCCTTCATGGGAATCCCTTCCGCCTCGATCGCCTTGATCGCCGTCTGGAGATCTTCGGTGGTGTTGTCCTGGAAGTTGGTTACCCGGATATAGCCGTAACCGGGCTGGAGCGCCATATACTTGACGCTTTCAATGGGAATGATATCCCGCACCAGCGAAAACTCCAGCGGCTCCTTTTCTCCTTCCCGGATCACGGTAATCACCACCGCTTCTCCCTTGGGACCGCGCATCTTTTTGACGGCCTCCCAGAGCATCATGTCCGTGGTCGACTCGCCGTCCACCTCGACAATGATATCCCCGGCCTCTACGCCGGCTTTGTGAGCGGGGGTTCCTTCAATGGGGGAAATGACCGTCAGCAGCTCTTTCTGCATGGTAATGACTATAC
>JBEPXL010000564.1:0-3097 GCA_041641935.1 Desulfobacteraceae bacterium
GTGGGGATACAATGTGAATGACATGCACAAACAGACGATTGTGATCAACTGGAAACACTTCTTCACACGACACCTCCTGAATGACTTTTTGTGAAATGGTATGATTCTGTCGCTTTTGTTTACTATAGACATCCGACAGGCGAATGTCACAGGATGGAAAGCAGAAATTTTCCTCTGCATGGATGAACAGCATGACGGGAAGCAGCAGGAAGTGCCTGGAAAGAAGTCATTTCCATATAAGGTTTTTGCCTTATTCCCCCGTACCGGATTTTACGGTATATAGATATGAATTCCAGACAATTAAACATCAGCCAGGACGGGAAGTACCACAATGCCCGGTAACCGCATGAGCAAAACCATGCGCTTGTCCCTTCGGTGCATGCAACATCTCATCGTAAGAAAAGGTGAAAAATGCCGTTTGAGACGTTTACACCCCGTATTTTACTGGTAACACCGGAAATTACCTATCTGCCGCATTGCATGGGGAATTTCGCCGGATACTTTTCCGCCAAAGCGGGCGGCCTGGGGGACATCTCTGCAGGACTGTATGAATACCTGTGCGCGTCAGGACTGGAGGTACATCTGGCAATCCCCCATTATGATTCGATATTCTGTAAAAATCTTCCGGAATATCTGAAGAATACCTTTCCCATGATCAAAAAGGGATTGTGTGAAAACAGGATTCACTTCGTGGAAGATGACGCCTTCCGGAATCTCACCCGGGTCTACACGGCAGATGGTCTTGAAAACACCAAACTGTCACTCAGATTTCAAAGGGAGGTTATTCAACGGATCATTCCCGATGTTGCACCGGATCTGATCCACTGTCACGACTGGATGACCAGCCTGATTCCGGCGGTGGCGAAAAAGGCGGGAATTCCCTGTCTTCTGACGATCCATAACATTCATACCGTGAAGAGTACGCTGGCATTCATGGAATCCTTCGGCCTTGATCCGCAACCCTTCTGGGATTTCCTCTATTTTGAACGAATGCCGCACCACTACCCTGAATCCCGCGAAACCAATCCTGTCGAATATCTGACCAGCGGGATCTTTGCCGCCGATTTTGTCAATACGGTCAGTCAGACCTTTCTGCAGGAGATTGTGGAGGAGAGGCACGATTTCATTGAAGACACCATCTGCCGTGAATTGAAAATCAAATGGGAACAGGGACGGGCCAGCGGGATCACGAATGCGCCGGACCCGTCATTTGATCCCGCTGTGGACCCGTCACTATTTCGCAACTACAGTGCGGAAACCCATGCGGAAGGGAAAAAGGAGAACAAGCGGGCGCTCCAGTACGGGCTCGGGCTTGAGGAGAATATATCCGCTCCTCTTCTCTTCTGGCCGTCCCGGCTCGACCCCATACAGAAAGGGTGCGATTTAATGGCCCAGATTCTGGACAAGGTGGTGGAAAAACACTGGGAGACAGGACTTGAAATCATCTTTGTGGCCGACGGCGCATATCAGGAAAATATTCAAAATATTATCGGAAACAATCATCTGGGAAAACGGGTTTCCATCCGGAATTTCGATGAAAAACTGACCCGGCTGGCCTACGGCGCCGCCGATTTCGTGATCATGCCCTCACGGTATGAGCCCTGCGGACTGCCGCAGATGATCGGCGCCATTTACGGGGTTCTCCCCATCGCCTACGACACGGGCGGGATCCACGATACCGTGGAACAACTGGATATGAAAAAGAATACCGGAAACGGATTCCTCTTCGGGAATTATCATCTGAAAGGGCTGTTCAGCGCCATCAATCGGGCATTGAAGTTTTATGCGCTTCCGCCGGAAAAGAAACACCCCCAGATTCGAAGAATCATGCAGCAGAGCAGAGAAAATTTCAATCTTGCAGAGATGGGGAAAACGTATCTCGATCTTTATGAAAAACTGCTGGGAGGGTCAGGGAATTTATTGCGGTCGGCATGATTGTCTGCATGTCGCAGATCTTTGTGCTGCAGGCAGGGCAGAAACCCAGGTCAGCCCCTACGGCAGGGATGGTTTCGGCCAGTTGAGGTCAAACCCCATGTCCCGGAGCAGCCGGATGCCGTCTTCCACATGCAGGCCGACGGTATCGACGCCGTGGGAGTCGTCGCCGGGTACCACGGGAATACCGAGTGCAAGGGCCTGTTCCAGAATCGGCCGGGAAACATACGGCTCCCCTGCCCCCTTGACCAGCGCCCGGACGTTCAGGTCGAGGATCAGACCGAGGTCTCGGATCAGTTCGAGATTGCGCCGGATACGTTCCCGGATTTCCGGTTTCCGGAGACGGGACGGGTACGCCGGGTCGAAGATGCGGACCAGATCAAAATGGCCCACCACCGGCGACTGCAGGGCTTTGATCATTTCATGCTGCTGATCGAAATAGCGACAGTACAGGGCGTCCACACTGCCGGCGGCATCGGCTGCCTGCCGGTAACCGGATTCGGATATATCAAAACCGATATCATCCACATGGTGAACGGAACCGACGATGTAATCCGGTTTGAACTTCCGGATCAGGTCATGGATGAACGATGTGGAACCGGTATGGGTTTCAGTTTCGAATGCCACGAGGAGCTCGATCTGTGCGGCGTACTTTTCCTTCAGTTCCCGGCATGTGTGAATGTAGCGGGCAAAGCGGTCATACATCGTCTGCGCGTCAAGACCTGCCTCGACTTCATCGGGATACCGGAACCGGTTGTCCACCGGGGGCATGTGTTCGGTGATGCCGACCCAGGCAAACCCTCTGTCGATATAGGCGCGGATGATCTCTTCCAGGGTATCCTGTGCATGAAGGCAGAATTCCCGGCTGTGTCCGCCGTGGACGGATACGCGTTGTGGCTGGTTCTGATTACTGTCCCTCATTGTAAAACTCCCTGAACAAGTGCCGCGTTTTCATAATACGGAAATGGAACCTGCGGATAGGTGCGATAGACGTGGAGGAAAACTTCCTCGGCCAGATGATAGACATCGTCCTCGGTATACTGGCTTACCGATTCTTATGGTTTTAAGCGCAGAGATTTACACTTCACCTAAGCTGTCCAAAAATGCCCTAACCCGTTGCCCGGTTTTTGGCTACAGGTTATCAATCCCGGCTCATGTGTGTTCT
>JBEPXL010000565.1:0-3093 GCA_041641935.1 Desulfobacteraceae bacterium
ACCCTGCTGATAGTGGCCGGTATCGTGATCAGCGTCATTGTCCTGCTTCTGATCGTCTCCTTTGCCATCGCCAGCTGGTACAGCCGCCTGATCACCCGCCCCATACGGGAACTGACAAAAGGGGCCCGGGAGGTTCACCAGGGAAATTACGACTACCTTGTGCCGGTACTCCGGGAAGATGAACTGGGCGTCTTTACCCGTCAGTTCAACGAAATGACCCAGGGCCAGCGGGAACGCCTCAATCTGATGGATACCCTGGAAAAGTTTCTGTCCAAGGAACTGGCCGAGATCGCCGCCACCCGCGGGCTTGTCCTCGGCGGACAGAAATCCGACTGTACCGTCATGTTCACCGATTTCGCCGGGTTTTCCACCATTACCATGCAGATGAGCGCCACCGAATCGGTCAACATCCTCAACGCCTACTACGACGGTCTCATCCCGATCATCAAGAAGTACGGCGGGTTTCCCGACAAGTACATCGGGGATGCCATCGTGGCCCTCTTCGGGGCCCCGGTTCCCACCGAAGACCATGCCGAACGGGCGGTGGCCTGCGCCATTGAAATGCAGTGGAAGATGCGGGACATCAACAACCGCCGGCGGCGGGAGGGGAAGACCGTTTTTGAAATGCGGATCGGCCTCAACAGCGGCGAGGTCATCGTCGGGGCCATCGGGTGCGACAAGAAACTGGAATACACCTCCATCGGCGAAACCACCAATCTGGCCAACCGGATGGAATCGATCTGCGACATCGGCCATGTCATGATCGCCGAAGGAACCTACCGGCAGATTGAACACATCTTTTTCAAGGGGGTCCACATCTGCCGGACCCCGGAGCAGCTCCAGGTCAAGGGGTATCCCCAGCCGGTGGCGGCCTACCGGGTCTATGTGGACAACCGGGAAATCGGAAAAGACCTGGAGGGTTCTCTCCGGAGCTTCTACATCTATAAAGAAGTGGACCACCAGCTCAAGTACAGCCCGCAGGAAGTTTCGAGCGTCAACTTCAAAGGGCGGGCGCGATTCATCCGGTAGATTATTTTTTTTCTTGCATTTCCCGGTCTTATTCGATATGGGAATGCTACAGGTTTGTTAAGAGGAGTCCGCTGCTGCGGCAGTCTGAGCGATGGCGGCAGGGACATTTCCGGTGAACGCGGTAACATGCAGGAGGTGCAGGATAGCTAAGGGAAAGCCAACAGACAGGGTTAATATCAATCATCAGATCAGGGCAAAAGAGGTGCGGGTGATCGATCCCGACGGAAATCAGGTCGGTGTATTCCCCACAGACAAAGCGATGGCGGCGGCCAAGGACTTCGGTCTGGACCTGGTAGAGGTATCCCCGCAGGCCAGTCCGCCTGTCTGCAAGATTATGGATTATGGCCGGTACAAGTACGAGCAGACCAAGAAACAGCAGGAAGCCAAAAAGAAGCAGAGCACGTTTCAGGTCAAGGAAATCAAGGTACGGCCCAAGACAGGGGATCATGACCTGAATGTCAAACTCGGCCACATCAGGAAATTTATCGGAAAAGGCGATAAAGTAAAGGTGACGGTCATGTTCCGGGGGCGGGAAATTACCCTGACCGACCAGAGCCTGGATCTGCTGAAACGAATCGCCGAAGAAGTTGACGATATTGCAGCGGTGGAACAGATGCCGAAGTTTGAGGGACGGACCATGCACATGATCCTGACGGCGAAGTAAGGCTGCCCTCACCCCTCTTCAGACGGATTCTGCCAGCACGCGATACCAGACGGCCATCCCTCCGGAAGCGGACGGGACGGATACCGGACTGCTGCCGGTATGCCTGCCGCAAGTGTTGACAAGCCGATTCCATCCGTCTATATAGTATTTCAAATACAGCAGCAGACGTATTTATTCAATACGGAAAGTGGATACTGCAGATGGCGTATGCCCGGTGAATGCGGATGGCATGCGCCATCTGCTGTTTTTCATTCCGGGAATTCAAAAAGGGAGGCGGCTCCCTTTTTTCATGGAATAGACAGCGGAAAAAGAGAGGAAAACGATGCCAAAAATCAAGACCAACCGGGCCGCGGCAAAGCGGTTCAAGAAGACCGGAACCGGCAAGTTCGTGTATGAAAAGTCATTCGGGAGCCATATCCTGACCAAAAAGAGCACCAAACGGAAACGGTCGCTCCGGAAGACCAATATCACCAGCAAGGCCGACCGGAAGGAACTGCGGCGGCTGCTGCCCAACTGGTAGACCGGACATCCGGAAACCGTCTGTCACGGCGCCCCCGTTCATTGCCGCCCGCTCATTACAGTTATGACGCGTGCGCCCCGAGACAGCCGTTTTCCCTGTGTCCCTGTTCATACTGTCAAGACCACGCGCGGCCGCCGGTCGCTGTGGAAACCGATAAGGAGACTGTAACATGCGTATTAAAAGAGGATTCAAGGCGAGAAGACGCCGCAACAAGGTGCTGAAACTGGCGCGGGGATTCCGGGGCGGACGGAGCAAACTGTTCCGGACCGCCGCCGATTCGGTGGACAAGGCCCTCCAGTATTCCTACCGGGACCGGAAGGTCCGCAAACGGGACTTCCGCCGGCTCTGGATCATCCGGATCAACGCCGCCGCCCGCATGAACGACATGAGCTACAGCCGGTTCATCGGCGGCCTCAAGAAAGCCAACATTGAACTGGACCGGAAAGTACTCGCGGAACTGGCCGTATCCGACCCCGGCGCCTTTTCCCAAATCGCGCGGATGGCCGCAGCCCAGTAAAGATCATCCGGTATACCGGTCCCGGTGCAGTGACCCCGGGATCTAATGAACCATTGGAGCATCCGTGGAAAAGAATATCGAACAGATCAAGGATGATGCCCTTGCCGCGCTGCAGTCCGCCGCGGGCGAGGAGGAGATTCAGGCCCTTTCGGTCCGGTATCTGGGACGCAAGGGCGTCATTACCCAGTTCCTGAGAAACATTTCCAGCCTTCCGCCCGAAGAGCGGCCCACGGCAGGAAAGCGGGCCAACGAGGTCAAAAAGGAACTCGACACCGCCTTTACGGCGGCCCGGGAGGCGCTGCACGCGTCCGCCGGGGCCGGGGACGACCGGATCGACGTTTCCCTGCCCGGCCGGGTTCCGCC
>JBEPXL010000566.1:0-3090 GCA_041641935.1 Desulfobacteraceae bacterium
CGGGATCTGGTGGAAAAACTCTGCCGCATTCTCCGTGATCCTCAAACGTTCCAGACGCTCCGGAGACAACTCTCCCGGGCGATGGCAGCCTTTGCATGGGAGCGGATGATCCATACCTATGACACACTTCTGGAAGACCTGGTCCATAACTGCCGGGAAAGGAGGCGGTAAGACAACGGGAATGCGGCCCGGTGCTGCTTTCAAGTGACAGTATCCGGCTCTTGACAAATCCGGCCAGGTTGGGTAGGAGACAGCAGGTGTTTTTCTCGAACAGAACATGGAATTTTACCTGTCCGGAGCAGATGACGAAGGTTCCGGCACAGGACGCACGAACAGCAGTGAAACCATAAGGCCGGGGCTTTTGGAAACGGAAGCCCCGGCCTTTCTGTCTGATTTTTTATGTAAGGAGTGCTTGTGAAAACACGGGAGTTGATGATGGGAAATGAAGCCATCGCGTACGGGCTTCTGGAGAACGGATGCAAGATGGCAACCTCCTACCCCGGTACGCCGGCCTCGGAAATCCTGTCTTCGATCGCCATGTTTCAGCAGCGTCACGGGCTGACACTCCACAGCCAGTGGGCGATCAATGAAAAGGTTGCCCTGGAGATCGCCTATGCCGGTGCAATATCGGGGCTCCGGGCCGCCGTCAGCATGAAGCAGGTGGGGCTCAATGTGGCCTCGGATCCGCTCATGAGTGCGGCCTACATGGGCACAAAGGCCGGATTTGTCATTATCAGCGCCGACGATCCCGGTCCCCATTCGTCCCAGACCGAACAGGACAGCCGTCTGATGGCGATGATGGCCAAAATACCGGTCCTCGATCCCGACGGTCCGGCCATGGCAAAAGAGATGACCGGAATGGCCTTTGCTCTCTCCGAGGCATTCCATATTCCGGTAATGCTCCGGCCCACCACACGCGTCTGCCACAGCAGACAGGATATCGAAACCGGACCATTGACATCGTCTGATGCAAAGCCGGATTTCCAGAAAGACCCGTCCCGCTGGGCCGCGACACCGAAATTCCGTTTTCAGCTTCACCGGGAAGTGGAAGACAAGCTTGACGCCATTGCCGCCTGGGAAGAGACCGCCCCGGTCCGTCGCAATCCCGATATTGACGGAAAACGGGCCATCGTCACCTCCGGCGTGGCGGCGGCGCATGTCTTTGAGATACTGACGGATCTCGATCTCCTGGCAACGCTGCCGCTCTATCAGGTACGCCAGCCGTTTCCCCTCCACAGGGATTTTCTTGACCATCTTGTCCGTGACTATGATGAGATTCTGGTGATTGAAGAGACAGAACCGGTCATCGAAATGCAGCTTGCCGACCGCAGCCGGGTCAGGGGACGCATGAGCGGAAATGTTCCCAGGGCAGGCGAACTGCTTCCCGAAACCATCGAAAACATTCTCCGGAAATTTGCGGCACTGGACCCGCTGCCCGCCGAAGTCCCCGCCGCACCGGGACGAAGACCCACCCTCTGCGCCGGATGCCCGCACCGCGCCAGTTTTTTTGCCATCAAGAAGGCGGCAAGGAAAGGCATCTATACCAGCGACATCGGCTGCTATACACTGGGGCTCAACCTGAAAGCGGTGGATACGGTTCTCTGCATGGGGGCGGCCATCAGCCAGGCCGCCGGTTTTTACCATGCCTACAAGCACCAGGAAAAACCGCCTGATATTGTGGCGACCATGGGCGATTCCACCTTTTTTCATGCCGGTGTTCCGGCCCTGATCGACGCCGTTGTCCAGAAGGTCGGCTTTGTTCTGGTGATCCTGGACAACCGGACCACTGCCATGACCGGCGGCCAGCCGACCCCCATGACCGGCCTGGGCGCTACCGGTGAACCACTCAACACGGTGGACATTGCAGCACTGGTCCGGGGATGCGGCGTCACCTTCTGCCGGACCGGTGATCCGTACCATTATGATGATTTCCTCGCCCTGATGAAGGAGGCTGTCGCCTGGAGCCGCACCGGCGAAGGACCGGCAGTGGTCATTTCCCGCCATCCCTGCCTGCTGGACCGGAAGAAAAGCGGAGAACGGAAACCGGCCCGTGTGGCGGTGAATGACAACTGTGACGCCTGCGGCTACTGTGTGCAGCAGTTTGAATGTCCGGCCCTGGTCATGGATGAGGGGGCCGAAGCGGTCCGGGTGGACCGGATGCTCTGCAGCGGCTGCGCGGTCTGTGTCCATGTCTGCCCCAAAGGATCACTGGAGGAGGTGTTTGAATGAGCCGGACAGGAGAGCAGATCATCATCAGCGGTGTCGGCGGACAGGGCATTCTTTTCGTCACCCGCTTGCTGGCCGAAGCCGCCATTCAGAAAGGACTGCCGGTGCTGACATCCGAAACCCACGGCATGGCCCAGCGGGGGGGAACGGTGGTGTCCCATTTCAAGGTCGGCCAATTTACCAGTCCGCTGATCCGACCCGGACAGGCGGACGGATTCCTGGCGCTGAAGGCGGAAAATGTGGCTGCACACGGCAATTTTCTCCGCACCGGCGGCTGGGCCGTGGTCAACCACGGCAGCAGGGAAACCGCATCCACCGCCACATTCCCTCTGCCCGGGGGGGCGGACTGCAATGCCATTGACGCCGATGCCCTGGCGGTCCGGATCAGCAATCCAAAGTCCGTCAACCTGATCATGCTGGGATTTGCCCTGGCGAAGGTTCCGGATCTTTTTTGTTCCGTTGCGGATATTCAGGCGGTTCTGGAACACCGTCTGGCGGATAAACCAGAAATGCGGCAGGCGGCCGTTGCGGCGCTCAATTCCGGCCACGCACAGGCCGCTGTCCCCTGCTAAAGGAGAAGCAAACATGAAACTGAAACCGGTTCCGGTTTTTATCACCCTGCTGGCGGCCCTGACCATCGCCCTGATGTCTGTTCCGACGGCGGTGACGGCAGAAACCATTCAACTCAGTTATGCCAACTTTCCCCCGGCCCCGACCTTTCCCTGCGTTCAGATGGAGCGCTGGAAAGAGGAAGTGGAGAAGCGGACCAACGGCAGGGTCAGGATCAATACCTTTCCCGGCAGTACGCTTCTGGATGCCAAGAACATGATGGATGGTGTCATCTCCGGCCAGGCGGATATTGGC
>JBEPXL010000567.1:0-3087 GCA_041641935.1 Desulfobacteraceae bacterium
GATCGCCGTTGTCTTCTGACGAAATGACCGGCGGCCTTTCGACCAGGGGGCGGGGTAAAAAAATAGTCCGGCAGATGGCGCATCTGGATGGTGCGCTCTTCGCCGACCAGGTTCATGGCGCCCTCGATGATATGCTCCAGTTCCCGGACATTGCCGGGCCAGGAATAATGCTGAAACCGCTTCATCACCTCCCGGGAAATCGTTTTGACCTTCTTGCCGAGCAGATGGTTGAGCTTGCTGATGAAATGACGGGTCAGAACCTCCACATCATCGGGCCGCTCGGAAAGGGAGGGGATGTGAATGAAGACCACGCCCAGACGGTAAAAGAGATCGATCCGGAGGATGCCGTCAACAATGGCCTGGCGGGGTTCCCGGTTGACGGTGCTGATGATCTTCAGGTTGACGGGAACCTCGCTCAGGGAACCGACCCGCCGGACCTTTTTTTCCTGCAGCACCCGCAGAAGCTTGGACTGGAGGCTGACGGGCATGGAATCGACCTCGTCGAGAAATAGGGTTCCGCCGTTGGCCTGTTCCAGCAGGCCGGGCCGGTCCATTGCGCTGGTGAAGGCCCCGCGTGTGGTTCCGAAGAGGATCCCTTCCAGAAGCGTCTCCGGAATGGCCGCGCAGTTTACGGCCATGAACGGCCGCTCCCGGCGGGCGCTGTAGTTGTGGACCGACTGGGCGAACATTTCCTTGCCGGTCCCGGTTTCCCCGTAGAGCATGATCGGTGAGGGGGAATCGGCTGCCAGCCGGGCGGTCCTGACACAGTTGAGAAACCGGTCGTCGCTGCTGATAAAGTCGGTGAAGGTGAACCGGGTTCCGTTGCCCAGATCCGGCTTGTCATGGGTCGCCGGGGTAGTGGTGGAAGCGATGGTCTTGTCCAGAAGGTTGTAGTCCTTGACGATGCAGATGATCCCGATGAGCCCCCCGTTCTTGTAGAGGGGAAAAACGCTGTGGATGGTGTTGACGACCTTGCCCCAGAGGGTCTGATAGATAAAGAGGTGGCCGATGAGGGGTTCCTGTTTCCGGATGCAGCACATGATCTTGCTGGATTCGTCATCGAGATTGTAGACTTCGGTGACTTTCTTCCCGATCACGTACTGGGGGTCGAGGTTGTCCAGTTTGGCCTGCTGGCGGTTGTAAAAGGTGATGATACCGGACGTGTCCGTGATGATGATGCCGTCATCCAGTTCGGAAAGAATGGACAGAAAATCTACTTCGGAAAGATCCAGGTCGCTTTGTAGCTTTTGGTTTTCCCTGGTGACCGTCATACCCGACCTCCGGACGTTGAAGATGCAGAGCGGGCGCGGGGGGAATGGATGATTTCCCCGGGCGTTTCGGAGAATTCAGCATATCATGTTCATTACATGATTTCAATTTATTATATGGTACAGAAAGCGGTTCTTCTCCTGCATCCCCTCTATCTGGCGTACAGGTTTTGCTCAGCGTATCCGTCGCGGTTACGCTGGGCAGGGCTGCCCATATCGGCTTCTCAATGATCTCAAACCCGCCCGTCTCCAGGGATTCAACCAGGCGCTTTCCCGCATCAAAACGAAGGCCGTCAACAAAGACTATGCAGTCACCAGGGCTGAACTGTTCTGTCTTTTCCGTCAGGCAAGTGCCTCCCGGATAGGAAGCCTCATCCACCAGCTTCTGGAGGTACCGGGCAGATTCTTCAATCCACGGCAGATAGACGGACCGGATGGCGGTTGTAACTGCTTCAAGGTCGGCAGGGGTATCTACCTGCGCCAGAGCCCGAACAACACCGTCATCGACTCGCCAGCCGTACCTGCTATAACCCGCCGCGAGGTCGTCTACGGAACCTGCTGCAAGGCCGATTTTCGTGTTACCGGCAATGATGGACAAGTGCTCTAATGCGCGAGCCAAAGGAGCATCGCCCAAATCGGCCCATACCAGAGTGCGCCTGTGCCCATGCTGTTTTTCAAAGCCTTTGATTCTCTCTCTTGCTTCGTGAGCGGGCACTTTGGCAAGGGCCACAAGATCACGGTGAAGTTTCTTCTCCTGGTCGTCATTCCATTGCGGCCAGCCGTCGAAAGACCCGTCCCCCATGTGCCAGAAGATGGATTCGCTCGGCGGGCGACATTTTCTGATTTGTGTCGGAATATTGGGATATCGTCCGGGAGCCTCACAGTAACGCTCCCAAACCGCATGCCACGGGCCTTCGTGGTTTGCCAGCCTGATACATCCCGCCAGGATACCTTCGTTCTGGGGATTGAAGCCCAGTTGTGATTTGCAGACCTCGACAAAGGCTTTCCATTCATTTTCGCCCCGGCTCCCTTGGAATGCCTCCTCCTGGTTGAGCCATTGCAACAGGTCGCGAATCGGATCACCACCTGTCAGCAAAGTGTTGAAGTAGTCCCTGTCGAGGCGTCTGCCTTTCAGTAAAGCGACATCCTCGTCGAGGAGCCTGTATAACGTAAGCTTCATAGCATTCTTGGTATCATTGTCCTGCGCCACATCCAGCCCGAGCCCCCCCTGATCTGATTTCAGGTAGGCCAGGATCGTCCAGTCTTTCGCATTGATCTGTGACCAGATCACGCCCCGGTATTGCAGTTCGGCGAGCGGTTTCAGGTAGTCCGGGCAACTTTCGACGGCACGCAGATCCTGCCGGCTGACGCCGGGCAGATAAAAAATCGACGTCCGGTCGTCGGGCAGCGAAACATCAGCAGCACGACCGGCGATCACACAGCGCAGCCAGATGGCAGGTCCCGTGCGTTTGTCAGGCGCATAGTCACCCAGGATCATGAGTTCGGGCAGATCGGCCTGAAGAACCGGAATGACAGCCTCCCACTGGCGATCGCGATCCGGCCATAGAATGCAGGCCGGAGCTACCTGTATCTCAGGATTGAAAACAGCGGTATCACGGACGGCTTTCAGGAGATGATCAAGCACTCTCATGCGTCACCTTCCTGTTCAGAATGTATCAAGCCATGCTGCCGTGCCAGCACATCATTAATGACTGCCACCGAGGTCGGAGCAAAAGCCCAGGTTTTAACCGTTGAGCGGAGCGCAATCCTCAAGGCATCCTGAAGGGGCGGCAACCACGCTTCCCGATGGCCGTTAATT
>JBEPXL010000568.1:0-3075 GCA_041641935.1 Desulfobacteraceae bacterium
TGAAATCCAATGTTCTTCTGCTTCTGACCGCTACCATCTGGGGATTTGCCTTTGTGGCGCAGCGGGTGGGAATGGAGTATGTCGGTCCCTTCACCTTCAACGGTGTCCGCTTCGCCCTGGGAAGTCTGTCGCTGATTCCGCTGATCCTTGTCACCCGGGGCAATGTAAAGCGCATTGCAGAACCAGACTCCCTGCCCGACTTCAGGACGGTCCTGTCCGGCGGACTGCTGGCCGGCGGCGCTCTCTTCCTCGGGGCCTCTCTTCAGCAGGTGGGGCTGCTGTACACCACCGCCGGAAAAGCCGGATTCATCACCGGTCTCTATGTGGTGATTGTGCCGCTGATGGGTCTCTTCTGGCGGCAACAGCCGGGAGTCGGCACCTGGATCGGGGCGGTTCTTGCGGCGGCGGGACTCTATCTGCTGAGTGTAACCGGCTCCTTTACCATCGCCTATGGCGATTTTCTGGAACTGGCCGGCGCCTTTTTCTGGGCCGGGCATGTTCTGATCCTGGGGTGGCTGTCGCCCCGGATCGATGCGCTCCGGCTGTCCTGCATCCAGTTTGCGGTCTGTTCGGTCCTGAGCCTGATCACAGCCTTTGCCATCGAAACGGTCACCCTCACGGGAATTTTCCAGGCATCGGTTCCGATCCTCTACGGCGGACTCTTCTCGGTCGGTATCGCCTATACCCTTCAGGTAGTGGCCCAGAAGGATGCCCAGCCCGCCCACGCGGCCATTATTCTGAGCCTGGAAGCGGCCTTCGCGGCACTGGGCGGCTGGCTGATGCTGGGAGAAGTCCTCACACCCCGCGGCCTGACGGGATGCGCTCTGATGCTCACCGGGATGCTCATTTCCCAGGTGTATCCCTTCGCGGTACGGACCCGCTCACCGTCGCCGGAACTTTCTTCATGATAAATCTCAAAGGCTATCTCTTCATTCTGGCAGCGGCGGTTCTGTGGGGCATCATCGGCCCCCTCTCCCGCCTCGCCTTTGCGGAGGGGGTGCAGCCGATGGAAGTGGCGTTCTGGCGGGCCGTGCTGACCTGGCTGTTTTTCGCTGTCCACGCCGGGGCCATCGGTGAAATAAAGTTTGCCCGCCGGGATGTTCCCATGGCCCTTCTCTTCGGTCTGACCGGTGTCACCTGTTTTTACGGATTCTACCAGATGGCCGTCCGGACCGGCGGGGCCGCCCTGGCCGCCGTCCTTTTATATACCGCTCCGGCCTGGGTGGCGGTGATGTCCCGGCTCTTTTTCCGGGAGGCGATGACGCCGGTCAAACTGACGGCGCTGGTGATGACACTGGCCGGTGTGGCCGGGGTTTCCCTGGGCGGGGCCGGCCTGGGAATGCGGTTTACGCCGCCGGCGATCCTCTTCGGCCTGCTGTCCGGATTCTGCTATGCCCTCTACTACATTTTCGGCAAGCATTTCTCGGACCGGTACAGTTCACCGAATCTCTTTTTGTATATTCTTCCCATCGGCGCCACTGGTCTGCTGCCGTGGGTTTCGTTTGTCCACAAAACCCCGACCGCATGGCTCGCCCTGGGCCTGCTGGCGTTTCTTTCCACCTACGGGGCCTATTATTTTTACTATCTGGGGCTCAAATACCTGGAACCGACCCGGGCCGCCATCACGGCGACCCTGGAACCGGTCGTGGCGGGGATTGTGGCGTATTTCTGGTGGGACGAGTTTTTCTCCGTCACCGGGTATGTCGGCAGTATACTGATTCTGCTGAGTGTGCTGCTGATGGTATGGGACGGCGCAAGACGGTAGAATCTTCTTTCTTCCGGAACGTCTGTCCCCCCCCTTTTTTTTTGATACGATTGACTGATACGATTGACGCTTTATCCGTAAACAGCGTTACGGTATCTGTCCTTTCAACTTCAACAGCAATACAAAGGAGCAACGAATGAAACGTTATGGAATGATCCATCTGATGGCAGCACTGGCAGCCGTTCTGTTGTTTTCCGCCACCGCTTTCGCGCAGTCACCCTTCGGCGGCGGGGGCGGCAAAGGACGGGGAATGCATCACCGCATGGGCAAAGGTCCCGGCACGGGAGGAGAATTCGGTTTTCTGCGGCATCTGAACCTGACGGAAGCCCAGGAACAGCTTGCACAGGAGATCTTTGCAAAATACGGGGATGATATGAATGAACAGCGGGAAAAACTGGGCGCTGCGCGGAAAAATCTGACGGAAACCATCCATGCGGACAAATTCAGTGAAGTGTCTGTCCGCCAGGCCTTTGAGAAGGTATCAGCGGCCAGAGAGGAACTGGTGGTACTCCGGGCAAAAACACTGAATGAACTGAAGGGTATGCTGACCGCAGAACAGATTGAACAGTGGAAAACCCAGCGGGAACAGATGAAGCAGCGGATGAAGAGCCGGATGCCCTTCGGACCGATGGAAAATGATGAAGGGGATGATGACGCCGGATAACCCTGATGTGTCTGAACCGGTATTTTTTTGACTTTGCGCCGGAATGCTGCGATAATCTTTCCGCCGGACGCGAACAGATCGGTATCATAAGCCTGTTCAGACACACCGGCGGCAGTAGAGCCGCTGGCTGAAAAGCCCGTTATACTGCCGCCGGACAACCACCGGAGCCCGCAACCCGTTGACCGAGAAAGTGCTGCAATACCGCGAGAAGCCGGAACTTGACCTGATTCACCGGATCATGGAAACGAGTCCGGCAGGGATCACACTGGTCAACACCAGCGGGCAGATCATCTTTGCCAATTCAAAAGCTGAACAGATCCTGGGCCTGACCCGGGACCGCATTTCCCACCGCACCTACAACGGCCCGGAATGGAAAATCACCCGGCTGGACGGCTCTCCGTTTCCGGACGAACAGCTTCCGTTCCGGCAGGTGATGGAAACCGGTCTTCCGGTCAACGATGTCCGCCATGCCATTGAATGGCCCGACGGCCGTCAGGTATGCCTTTCCATCAACGGTACGCCCCTGTCTGATCCGGACGGTCATCTCGATGGTGTCGTGTTCACCATCGAAGACATTACCGGACAGATACAGGCCGATGCCCGGCTCCACCATCTCAACACACTGCTGCTGGTCCTCCGCAATATC
>JBEPXL010000569.1:0-3070 GCA_041641935.1 Desulfobacteraceae bacterium
TCAATGGCCGGCATGACAGAAATGACGGAAGAGATGGCCCTTTCGGAGGATGCCGCATACAGTTCCACCGGAACCACGTAGAGCGCCGTACACCCGGTTTCGGGAACCGCCTGACCGGCCTTTTCCGGTTTCTTTTCATGAATGTAGCGCTGCAGCTGTTCATCGGTTTTCATGTTGATGTTGGTCGGATCTTCCATCATGGAAAGAACAGCGCTGCTGATGGTTTCCCTGCTGCGCAGGTCGGTGATGAAGGTGTCCCGGATTTCCCGGGCCTGCAGGGTCCGCAGTTCATCATCAAAATGGCAGACCCTTCCGATTTCCACCGGTGAAAACAGATTCTCCACATCCTTCTTCCGGGGGTCTTTCAGCACCACACAGAAGTCCTTTTCCTCTTCGCCCCGGATGGTTTCCTTTTCATAGGCCAGAAAATGGGTCAGTACATCCACAAGGGCCGCCCGGTCCATGACATCCGACCGGAACTGTTCGAGTTCTTCCGCATACAGATCCCGGACTGCGATCCGCTCGGCCTGAAGGGTCAGTTCCCGGTAGTAGGCATTTTCATCGGGATACCGCCACTCCCCTTCTTCATCGGATATCCCCTCGCAGTACCGCACATCGGCGGCATGGGCGGACAGGGTGAAACAGCAGATCAGCAGAATCGGAATCATCCATCCCGTCATGATCATCTTCTTTGTTTCCATTTATTCCTCCCCCAGGGTTGCGGTATACAGTTCCACCGGATAGACCACCAGCGAACGGCAGGTGGAACCGCTGACAGCATTTGCGTCCGGCGCCGCATCGATTTCATGCACCAGGGCTTTCAGTGTTTCAGCTTCATACCGTGCAATCCGCTCCGGATCATCCATCATGGCGGCAACGGAGGCAAGGGACTGTGAAATGCCCTCTTCGTTTTGCATCCATCTGGCGAAGGCGTCCCGGATGGTCTCCGCCTGGCGTTCGACCAGATCCCTGTTGATACTGCACACCCGCCCGATTTCCACCGCACGGAATTTTTCCTGTTCCGCCGCATCGACCCGGCAGTCCCGCAGAACCATGCAGAACTCCAGAGGCGCTTCCACGCCCAGTTCCGCCTCGCCACAGCGGACGAGACGGGTAAGGGCGGTAACGATTTTCTGTTCGGGAAAGACCGTCGGCGTATAGACTTCCAGTTCACCGGCAAAGATCGTCCGGGCCGCCTTTTCTCCGGACGCTGCAGACAGCGCCTCCTCCAGTGCGTTCCGGTCCGGATACCGCCATTCCCCGGACGCATCAAAGGCGCTTTCACAGACCTGTGTGTCGATGGTATCTTCCCGGGCAAAGCTGTGGACCGCCACCAGGCACATCATCAGACACAGTAGATATTTCATGACGCACACTCCCCCTGCAATGGTGTAATATGATGTAGTTAACCGCGCTTGCGTAATCGGGACATATATTCCCGGATAAACTCTGTATACTCTTCCGGGCTCAACTCATCCTCCGGAACCGGCGTGCGTCCGACTTCGAGGATCAGCACATCCTCTGCGGACCATTCTTCACCGCTTTTCAGATTCTGATCATAGATGACGCCGATTTCATCGATGACGCCGGTGTAGGATTCATTCATGACAATTTTCCGGTCCCCGTACAGATCGTGGATATTTTCATCCCACTCTCTCCCCACCAGCATGGGAACGGTTTCTGTCTTTCCGGTTGCTTCCGGAGCGGGTGCTTCCACCGCCGGGGAAATCTCCTTTCCGCCCCCGGATTCTTCCACCACCGCTACGGCGGGTTCTTCCTCCGGTTCTGCCGTCACGGCAGCATCCGGAACGGAAGGTGCCACTGGTTTCTCCTCCGAAGCGGTTTCGTCCATATCACCGGGAGACGGCGGCGGAGGTGGTTCCGGTTCGGTCCGGGCGACCAGTACCGCTGCATCACTTCCGGTAAAGGAAATATCTTCCACCAGAAAATATCCCCGGGTGGTGGCGTACAGGTATGTGGTCTTGGCTTTCTGCAGATCCGGATTCAGCCGCAGAATATCCGGATACTCCTTTTTCAGATCCTTCACATAGACAAACCGGGGCAGCTTTCGATGATCACTCTCCATCTCCGGAATTTCCTCCAGTTCCATCTGATCCAGAAACCGGTAGATGAGCGCCACCGCAAGGCATTTGGGGATGTACTCCTTGGAGTATTTCCCGAGCCGCCGGTGATTGAAGATGGAGACAAAATCCCGCCGGTCATCTTCCAGCACCGGCAGATTCCGAAGCACCTTTGTGAGCCGGCTGGTGCCGTGATGAAAGCTGCCGAGGCTCAGTACTGTACTGTCAAAGGTATCGCGGTTCTGTGAAAGATACACAGCGCAGGCCGCAGCGGATTTACGGTAGTCCATGCGCTCGTCGATATTTCCGGATACCTTGAGGTTGAAGGCCCTTGCGGTCCGGGTAAGGAACTGGAACATTCCGGTGGCTTTTTTATCAGACCGGGCCTTGTTGACAAAGGCACTTTCCACAAAAGGGATGGCAAAGGCGAGTTCTTCGGGAAGGTCGTACTTCCGGAAAATTTTCCGGATTTCCGGATAAAATTTCCGGCTGCGGCCGATAATCGTGTTGGTTCCGTGGCGGTCGATGATGGTGTAGTATTTAAAAAAATAGGAGACATGGCGGACCAGTTCCTCATCGACGGCGAGGGTTGCTTCACCCCAGCGGTCGAACAGCGAACGGAGGCCCTGCCGGATGGTATCACGATCATAGGGCCAGACCGGCGGCGGCTGAATGGACGCACGGTCAGAAACGGTGGTGGTGCTGTTCCGGCTGGACGGGATGTCCGTTGTTCCGGCTGGATGGGGAAGGAGTAACGAAATGAGTGCTGCAGTGACGAGGCACAAAAGGATACGGGCGCTGAATATGTGAAAAAAGCGGGCTGTGGGTTTCATCATGACTCACTGTACGCGTTTGACGTTCGGGTGTGATTCATAATGCAGGAGTTTCAAAAAATACAACCTCTTGCATTTTTTAAACTGCGTACTCTACCTGCTTTTTCCGGAATGTTCAACCATCAATGCAGTTTATGGGATTTTCCTCCGAAAAAA
>JBEPXL010000570.1:0-3065 GCA_041641935.1 Desulfobacteraceae bacterium
AGCGGTATTTCTACGCCCTCCGGATCCGGAACTATCCCGACCAGCTCGACGTGGGCCGGGAGAGCAATCTGGAGCGGCGGGATATTGATGACGCCGAAGACGAACCGTCGGTGCGGGCCCTGTCGAGCACCTACGATCCCCATGAAAACCGGCTCCGGGACAGCGGGTATCTCTCCGGTCCCAAGGTGCTGACCTTCGCTTCCATCCTGAAACAGCGGCGGATTCCCCTGCCGGAGATCCTGTGCAGCCTCCTCGATCTGAGCCGCCGGGGCATGGGCGGCCCGGTGGAGATCGAGTTCGCGGTCAATCTGGCGGAACGGAAAGGGGAAAAGAACAAGTTCTACTTCCTGCAGCTCCGGCCCATGAACGCGGCCGAGGCGAACCGGGATGTTCAGGTGACACAGGCGGAGACGGACCGCGCTTTCTGCTATTCCATCCATGCCCTGGGCCACGGCAGAAAGGCCGACATGGCCGATATTGTTTATGTGAAACCCGATGATTTTGATCCTTCCGCCACGGTGCGCATCGCCGAGGAGATCGGAAAGATCAATGCCGGCCTGGTGCGGGAAGAGCGGCCCTATCTGCTGATCGGGCCGGGCCGGTGGGGATCGGCGGACCGGTGGCTCGGGATTCCGGTGCGATGGGCGGATATTTCCGGCGTGGGGGCCATGATCGAGGTGCGGGACGGAAAACTGCGGGCCGACGCCTCCCAGGGATCCCATTTTTTCCAGAAGATCACAGGCCGGGGAATCCACTACGCCACCCTGGAACCGGAGACGGCGGACTTCATCAAATGGGGATGGCTCGACGCCCACCCGTCGGTACAGGAGACGCCGTTTCTGCGCCACATCCGGCTGAAGACGCCGTTTGTGCTGAAGAACGATGGAAGTACCTCCCAGTGTGTCATGGTGGAGTCATAGGAAACCGGTAACATGCAAGGGGAATCAGGGGAGAAGTAATGGCATCAGAAGATCTGAAACTCTATGTGGAAGGCGCGGACGCCGAAACGGCGGCGCAGGTGGCCGAAGAGATGGCCGGGATCATGGCGGAAGAACTGGGGTATCGGCCCGAGCCGGTTTCCTCCACTCCCATGAAAGACCCGGCCACAAGAACGGCCGACCCGGTCGCGGTGGCGGCGCTGATCCTGGCGATTCCGGGATCACTGCTGGCCGCCGTGGATCTGGTGGACCGGGTCAAAAAGACGGAAAAGATCGAAAAGCTGACTGAATGGGCCCGGAAGAAAAAGAAGACCCACCGGAACATCCGGTTCAGGCTCGTCACCGCAAAAGGGACGGTGATCCAGTTCGACATGGCCTCCGGCGCGGAAATCGAGGAAGCCGCCGCCGAGGCCCGGAAGATCGGAGAGCGATAGTCGGTTTATCCGTTACCGGTAATACTTCAACGCCTCCGGCATATAGGCGTTCAGGGTTTCGATTCTGGTGTTGTGGGAGGGGTGGGTACTCATAAATTCGGGCGGACCTCCCCCGCCGGCCTGTGCCATCCGCTGCCAGAAATTGACCGACTTCCGGGGATCGTACCCGGCCATCGCCATGAAGATCAGCCCCAGCTTGTCCGCCTCGGTTTCCTGCAGACGGCTGTAGGGCAGCAGAACCCCGACCTGGGCGCCCATGCCGAAGGCGGCCATCAGAATGTTCCGGGTCTGGGCGGGCCGGTTCTGAAGGGCGACGCCGAGGGCCTGGGTGCCGAGCTGGGCCACCATCTGCTGGCTCATCCGTTCATTGCCGTGGCGGGCAATCACATGGGCGACTTCATGGCCCATGACCGTGGCCAGTCCGGCTTCGTTTTCGGCAACGGGCAGCATGCCGGAAAAGACGACCACTTTTCCGCCGGGCATGGCAAAAGCGTTGATGTTGGAATCCTGTACCAGATTGAACTCCCATTCATACCCGGCGATGAGTTCCTCCTGCCCGGTCTGCTGCATGTAGCGCTCCACCGCCCGGGCGATCCGCTGTCCCACCTGTTTGACCGTCCGCGCTTCCCGCGTACCCCGCACGACCTCATTCTGCTGCAGGAACTGCCGGTAGGAATCGTTGCTGACGGACATCAACTGGTCCGACGGAACCAGGCTGAGCTGCCTTCTTCCGGTGACCGGAACGGTGGTGCAGGAAACCAGGAAAAACAGCAGCATCAGCAACAGAATAATCCGTAGCGGCACAGCGGAAATGATATGATGATTCTTCATGGGATTCTTTCTCCTTTCGGGTCGGATTCTGCACATCTTCTGATATATTTTCCATTTCTCTTACAATAAGATCAACACCGGTGTACATCCGGCGAAATGTGTATTTATCCGGAAAAAGTACCCTATTCACCCGCTGCCTCCGCTCCGGATGCGGCGTTCGGGAAGTCTTTTTTCTCCCGATTCCGCAGCAGGGAAAACATCCTTTGACATCCGGTCCGTCCCGTTTTAAAATTTTTCTGTTATTCCCTTCTGTTCCAGCACCTGACTGAACCCCTTCTTTCAACCCCGACAAAGGAGGATGCCCGTATGAGAACGCCTCACAGCATCGCTGTTCTCGATCCCCGCGAGGCACTGACCATAAAGGATTACGTCAGAATCGGACGGTATTTCCTGTTTCTGGAGGACCAGATCGCCCTGCAGCCCGGCAGCCGGGTCAAACGGAGACGGGAACGGCTGCTGATCGAGCGTCCCCGGCAGATCATTCCCCTGATCGACCGGCCGGTCCCGCTGAACGGTATTGAAATCCAGCCGAACCATCCCGACCTGGGCCATGTGGCCTGCCTGGTATCGGACCGGGATCTGTACCGGGCGCATACCGACAACGTGCGGCTGTTCATGGCGGTCCCCGGTTCCGTGAACGTTGTCCGGCTTCTGGTGCGGTATCACGGGGACATACTGACGGACCGGGAGGTGACACTGACGGAAAACGTCGCCGTGGAAACCCTGTCCGGACTCTTCCCCGGCCGCTACACCGTCCTGCTGCAGAGCGGCGGCGAAACAATCGCCGGTCCGGTTGAATTTACCGTGGCCGAGTACAGCCTTGCCCCCCTGTCGGCACGGCTGACCTACCATTCCGTGGACC
>JBEPXL010000571.1:0-3063 GCA_041641935.1 Desulfobacteraceae bacterium
AAAGCGATGATAGTTCCCGGACCGATGCGACATAAACTGCTCACGGACCACAGAGATTTGAAATGACACAATACAGGGATTTACAAGAGACGCTGGACAAGACCTTTTCCGTGATGGACCAGGTGCTGGATGAGCAGTCTCCGGAACTGGAAGTTCAGGAAATCGGTGATGTGGTCTATGTCGGTCCCGGCATTGTGCGGGTCCGGGGACTGCGGAGTGTGCAGTCCGAAGAGGTGCTCCAGTTCCGCGGCAACCTGCAGGGCATGGCCTTCAATGTGGATATGAACGAGATCGGCGTCGTCATGCTGGACGAAACCGAAGGGTTGCGTGCGGGAACGGAAGTCTGGCGCACGGGACGGGTGGTGGATACCCCGGTGGGGGAGTCGCTGATCGGGCGCGTCATGGATGCCCGGGCAAGGCCACTGGACAATGCCGGCCCCATCTCCGGAACAGAACGACGCCCCGTGGAACGCAAAGCCCGGGGCATCATGGACCGTCTGCCGGTGACCGTTCCCCTTCAGACCGGACTCAAGGTCGTGGATGCACTGCTTCCCATCGGCCGTGGTCAGCGGGAGCTGATTCTCGGTGACCGCCAGACCGGAAAGACCGCCATCACGGTGGACGCGATCATCAACCAGCACGACAAGGACGTGATCTGTATCTACTGCGGCATCGGCAAAAGGAGTTCCACTGTAGCGAAACTGATCGCCGAACTGGAAGAGAGAGGCGCAATGGACTATTCCATTGTCATGCTTGCCACCGAGGATGATCCGCCGGGCCTCCAGTTTATCGCTCCCTATGCCGCAACGTCCATGGGCGAATATTTCATGGAACAGGGAAAGGATGTCCTCATCATCTACGATGACCTGACCCGTCATGCCCGGGCCTACCGCGAGCTTTCCCTGCTGCTCCGGCGGCCGCCGGGCCGGGAAGCCTTTCCGGGGGATATTTTCTATATCCACTCCCGCCTGCTGGAACGCTCCACCCATCTGAAGGAGGATCTGGGCGGCGGTTCACTGACGGCCCTGCCGATCGTGGAAACCCAGGCACAGAATCTTTCGGCCTACATTCCGACCAACCTGATTTCCATTACCGACGGACAGATTTACCTCTCCCCCCAGTTGTTCCAGAAAGGGATTCTGCCGGCCGTGGACGTGGGAACATCGGTTTCCCGTGTCGGCGGCAAAACCCAGTTGCCGGCCTACCGCCGGGTGGCCGGGGATCTGCGCCTCTCCTACTCCCAGTTTCAGGAACTGGAATCCTTTGCCCGGTTCGGAACCCGCATGGATGAAGAAACCCGCAAAACCCTGGAACGGGGCCGCCGGGTCCGGGAAATTCTGAAACAGCCCCAGTATGAGCCGATGCCAGTGGCGGAACAGATTGCCGTGCTGGTCGCCGTCAATGAAGGACTGTTTGACGATGTTCCCACCGGTCAGGTGATGGATGCCGCCAGAGAAGTCCGCAAAGCGGTAACGAAACATCATCCGGATATCTGTGAAAAAATCGAGTCCGGCGACAAACTGTCCGACAGCGATATTGACCAGATGACAAATACCGCCCGGTCTGCGATTCAGAAAACAGCCGATACGGGAGAAGAAAAAGAGCGCGGGGACAGGAGAGCAGAAGAGGAAAAAGCGGAGCGGGAGAAGAAAGAAAAAGCGAGAGAGGAAGGCGGGAAAACAGAGAAAAAGCGGAAAAAGGATCAGAAGAAAAAGGAAACGTCAGAAAAGAAGAACCGATAACAGGAACAGCGGATGGAAACGACACAGAGCCTGAAAAGAAGAATCGACAGCGTCAAGGATCTTCAGTCCGTGGTGAAGACCATGAAATCCCTTGCGGCGGTCAACATCCGTCAGTATGAACGGGCAGCCCGCTCCCTGAAGGATTATGCCCGGACGGTGGAACTGGGGCTGCAGGCCCTTCTGCGGGAAGGGCCCGGCACCCGTTTCAGCATTCGAAAAGCACCTGCCGGACGGGTCGGTGCTGTGGTATTCGGATCCGATCAGGGCATGTGCGGTTCCCTGAATGAACAGGTGGTCAACCATACGGTGGATACGCTGAATGATCTCGGCGTCGATACCGGCGATGTGGCCGCCCTTCCGGTCGGCGAACGGGTCTATGGTCGTCTGATGGATGCCGGCTATGATATTTCGGATGTGTTCCATGTGCCCACCTCTGTGCAGGGAATCACCCCGATGGTCAGCGAAATCCTGTTCAAGATCGACGAATGGCATACAAAAGCATCGGTCGATCAGATTTATCTCTTCTACTGCCGCCAGACCTCCCAGGCCAGCTTCCGTCCCCTGCATGTCAATATTCTGCCCGTTGACCAGGACTGGCTCGATCAGCTCAAGTCCGAAGAATGGGACACCAACATGATCCCCTTCTTCCGGATGGACCCCGACGCACTGTTTTCAGCCCTGATCCGGGAATACCTGTTCATATCCATCTATCGGGCATTCGTGGACTCACTGGCCAGTGAAAACGCCAGTCGGCTTGCCTCCATGCAGGGAGCGGAAAAGAATATCGATGAACAGCTCGGCAGTCTCAACATGAAATATCACCAGCAGCGCCAGATGGCGATTACAGAGGAACTGCTCGATGTCGTGGGCGGTTTTGTGGCGCTGGAAAGCTGATATTCCGCCCCCGGCAGCACAACCCTGTTCATTTGATTTTTCCTGTACGGCCGGCTGCGCAGAACGAAAGCATGAAATCTGATACACGGTAAAGAAAGGTCAACCATGCCCCATACTGACACCAGTCCAACCTATCCCATCAAGTTCCCCCCTCGCCTGCTTCTGACGATCATCGCTGTCGCCGCCGCCCTGCTGATATGGCACGCCCTGCATATTTTCCTCCTGATCTTCGCGGGCATGCTGTTCGGCATTTTTCTGTGGCGCACGGGACACTATATCTCCTCGCGCACCAGACTGTCCACCGGATGGTCCATCTCGATTTTTCTGATTCTCATGCTGGCGCTGACGGCCCTGATCATCTGGCTGATGGCGCCGTCCATCATGGATCAGGTGAACAGACTGAACCAGGAATGGCCTGATTCCATGA
>JBEPXL010000572.1:0-3060 GCA_041641935.1 Desulfobacteraceae bacterium
CCTGCTGGTTCTGTTCCAGGGAGAGCCACTTGATGTGGTTGATCTCCACCGGCGGACGGGTTACCTTGCCCGCCAGGCTTTTGATCTGGGTGATGGCGTCATAGACACTGACAAAGGGATTGTCTCCCGGTGTGGATTCCAGCTGCTGCATCCAGAGGCCCACCTGCTGGACAATGGAGGAGATGATGTCCGGCTGCAGTCCGTTGATCCCGGCCACCAGGGTCAGGTTGATATCCGGCTGCCCGTTTTCATCGGCCACCGGCGGCAGGGTAATGGTCCGGGCGCCTTCCCGGAACGTCAGGTTGTCACCGGTTTTGACCGCCTGGTGATAATGGGAGACAATGTTGAACGCACGCCGCAGCCGTGCCCGGACCAGCGCCGTCATGCCGCTGCTGCAGGCGGAAAGGTCCATGTGAAGGGTGGTGATGCTCTGGTCCGACAGAATCCGGAAGGACTGGTCCAGCCGGGTCGGCAGGTGGGACATGGTAATTCCGTGCCGGTGGGCCATGGCCGCGGCGATTTGCGCATCCACGCGGATACTGCCGATGGAGATGACATAGTCGTGTTCGGCGGAGACGACGGTTCCGGTCGGAAATCCCCGGTACCGGATCATGAGGCTCTTGTCAAAGGCCGGTACCTGCGAAAGCACGGACAGGGTTTCCACCAGTTCTTCAAAGGGATCGCTGTCTTCCCGGATGCCCTGCCGGAACCGGGTATCCCGGATATAGCCGCTGAACTGAAACAGGAACTGCATCAACTGCAGACGCCACTGGTCGAGTTTCTCGCTTTCCGCCTTCAGACTGTCATCCGAGCGCCGGACGGCGGCTTCGGCAAAATCGCTGTCAATTCCCTCCAGCTCGCGGTAGAGCCCTTCCGCCGCATCATCGAGCATGGTCTGTCCACCGGTTATATTCATGTCCCTGTCTCCTTTCATGTTCACAATCACCAAGTGACTGAAATAATGGTCCATCACGCATACAAACGCAATGGGTGCAGCAGGGTATTTCCGAGGGAGTGATTTTTCCAATCTGCGGGTAGGTTTTTCCTATGGCAGCAGACCGGCCTTGACAGGCGGGTGATATGGGGATAAGTTGAGCGGGTTCCGGTGTTCTGCCGACCGGTGGACTGGGAAAGGGAATCCCCTGAACTTCAAGCATGGGCCGCCGCTGTATTATTTCACCTATGGAAAATAGCAATGGGTATGCATCCGCCCTCCGGATTCTGTCCGGATGGAAGTTCCAGATGTCCGTCCTGGCACTGGGGCTGGCGGTGACCATCATCCTCTCGACGGGGATGGGATACATTCCCATCACCCCGGAAGCGGTGGTGAAGATTCTGCTGGCACGGCTGACCGGCGATCCCGGGTGGACCGAGGCGATGGACCCGCTCTATCCGGTGGTGGTGATGGATGTCCGCCTGCCGCGCATCATGACGGCCGCCCTTGTGGGCGGCGGGCTTGCGCTGGCGGGCTGCGTGTTTCAGGGGCTCCTGCTCAATCCGCTGGCGGACCCGTATACCCTGGGGGTCTCCGCCGGGGCCGCATTCGGCGCGGCGGTGGCCCTGCTGCTGAACCTGAGCGCCGTCGGAACCTATTCGATTCCCCTGTTCGCCTTTGCCGGGGCCGTCGCGACCCTGTTCATCGTCCTCTATCTCTCCTCCTCTGCCGGCGGCGTCTCGTCCAACAACCTGATCCTTTCCGGGATTATCGTGGCGTCGATCCTTTCCGCCGGTATCAGCTTTCTCAAGTACATTGCAGACGAACAGGTGGCGGCGATCATCTTCTGGCTCATGGGCAGCTTCGGCTCCCGGACCTGGGGCGACGCGGGGCTGACCCTCGTCTTTGTGGCGGCGGGGCTGCTGACGGCCCTCTTCTTCTCCCGGGATCTCAACAGCATGGCCCTGGGCGACCGCACTGCGGCCTCCCTGGGAGTGAACACCCGGCAGGTGATGATCATCCTGCTGCTGGCGGCCTCTCTTGTGACGGCGGTCTGCGTGTCGGTGTCGGGCATCATCGGGTTCGTGGGACTTCTGATCCCCCACCTGATGCGCACCCTGACCGGACCCGACAACCGGCGGCTGATCCCGGCCTCCCTGCTGGCCGGGGCGATCCTGCTGCTCTGGGCCGATACCATCACCCGGGCGGTGCTGCCCCACGAAATCCCCATCGGTGTGCTGACGGCCCTCATCGGCGGGCCGTTTTTCTGTTATGTGTTCCGGCGCAAGCAGATGGGAAGGACGGGCCTGTGACGGCGGGATTCGCGGTGGACGATGTCGGCTTCTCCTACCGGAACCGTCCGGTGCTGCAGGGGGTGAACCTGACCGTGGAACCGGGCCATTTTTACGGGATTCTGGGGCCCAACGGGTGCGGCAAAAGCACCTTTCTGGATCTGCTGATGGGCCACCAGCAGCCCCATGCGGGGCGACTCCGGTACAATGAACGGGACATGGCCGCCTTTTCCCGGCGGGAACTGGCTCGGGAAATGGCGCTGGTTCCCCAGAATTTTCATGTCAATTTTCCGTTTACCGCCGCCGATGTGGTGGCGATGGGGCGGTATCCCCACATGCCGCGGTTTTCGGCGCCGTCGGCAGAGGATCTGGAACTGGTGGACCGGGTCATGGTCCTGACCGGGACCGACGGGTTCCGGGACCGGTATCTGACGGAAATGAGCGGCGGCGAGCGGCAGCGGGTGGTCTTCGCCCGGGCCCTGGCCCAGGAGACGCCGGTGCTGCTGCTGGACGAGGCGACCTCCAATCTGGATATCAATCACAGTCTGACCCTGCTGGATATTGTGCGGGACCGGGTCCGGAAGGAGGGCCGGACGGTGGTGGCGGTGTTTCAGGACATGAACATGGCCGCCGCCTTCTGCGACCGGCTCATCTGGATGAAAGACGGCGCCGTCATCGACGCCGGTGACACGGACGCGGTCCTGACGGCAGAGAATATTTATACAGTTTTCGGCGTGGAAGCCCATGTGTCGTATGATTCGTTTTCCCGCGCCAGAAAGGTGAGTTTTAAAAGGTAACCCATGATCAAGCCAATATATTTCTTACGGATTGTCT
>JBEPXL010000573.1:0-3054 GCA_041641935.1 Desulfobacteraceae bacterium
CGGCATATCATCGAAGCCGCCGAAAGCGCCGGAGAAAACCGGCGGATTTTCTACCCGGAGCTGGAAAACCACCGGGGCCATCCGCCGCTGATCTCCACACAACTGCTCCCCGATCTTCTGCAATGGCACGGAAAAGACGGTCTGCGGGGATTTCTGGATACCTGTGAATCCCTTGCCCGGGAGGTTCCGGTCGCGGATGAATTCATGCTGGCGGACATGGACACACCGGAAGACTATGAAGCACTTCTGAAATCCGGTACCGGGCTGGACTACCGGATTCCTTCTCCCCGGGAATGCCGGGCCATCATGACCCGCGTCCATCCGGTTCTCGAACCGGTGTGGCATCACTGCCGCGCCGTCGCCCGCGTGGCTTCGGTTCTGGGGCAGGCGCTCTGTTCAGCTTCTCCGGCAACACAGGTGAATCCGGCCCTGATCCGCGCTGCGGCGCTCCTCCATGACATCGCCAAATCCGCTCCCGACCACGCCCGCGCCGGTGCAGAAATGCTGAAAAAAATGGGATTTCCGGAAGTAGCCGACATCGTGGGGCAGCACATGGACATTTCCGTGCGCCCAATCGGCCCCCCGAGTGAAGCCGAAATCGTCTACCTTGCGGACAAGCTGGTCCAGGGTGATCAGCGGGTTCCGCTGGCGGAGCGGTTCGACCGGAAGCTGGAAAAATACGGCAAAGACCCCGCAGCCCGTGCCGCCATCACCCGCCGGAGAGACAATGCCCTGACCATCCGGAGACGGATCGAAACGATTCTGAAACAATCCATCGAAAAAATTCCGGACAGTGACAGCGATGATCTATCTGCTGCGACACGGTGAAATCGACGCAGGCCGCCCAAAGCGGTTTATCGGTCATACGGATCTGCCGCTGAATGAAAACGGCATCCGGCAGGCAATCCGGTTACGGACAGCATTGGCGGAAGTCCGGGTCGATGCCATTTACACCAGCGACCTGAACCGCGCCGCGGAAACCGCCCGGATGATCGCGGAAGCCCATCCGGCGGCGGCGTTTCATCGTCTTCCGGCGCTGCGGGAAATCTGTCTGGGACAGTGGGAAGAACGGTCCATGATTGACATCCGGAACCGGTTTCCCGAAGCCTGGGACGCACGGGGCGGCGACATGGCCGGTTTCCGTCCTCCCGACGGGGAAAGCTTTGCGGATCTCGGGGAACGGGTGATTCCGGTGTTTGACCGCATCCTCCATCGCTGCGGCCATTCTGCCGGCGCGGTTGTCATCGTGGCCCATGCCGGTGTCAACCGGGTCATTCTGTGCCATCTGCTGGGGATGCCGCTGGGCCATCTGTTCCGCCTGGGACAGGCGTACGGCTGCCTGAACCGGATCGACCCCCGGTACAGTCCCCCGCGTGTGATGACGATGAACTGCCCCGCACTTTGAATTGCACCCGGGATTGAAATCCCGGGCTGACGTTATGAAACCGGCTGAAGCCGGTTGTCAAAGGAGTTACATGGCCGGTTCATCCGCCATCCGCAGCACCTGCGGCTGATCGGACAGCAGTCCCATCCGGGAAAGTACCCGTGCCACGGGCTGAATGGTCCGGACGAGCCGGGCCAGGGCCGGGTCGGTTTCAGCGCTGAGGGCCAGTTCCTGCAGCAGGCGCTCCAGGGGCGGAAGCCGTTCCGGAAACTGCTTCAGATGGATGGAAGCGTCGGCGGAAATCTCCGCAGCCTCCCGCGCCAGACGGATGGCTTCGGGAAAACCGCCCAGTTCATCCACCAGCCCCAGTTTTTTGGCGTCTTCCCCGGTCCAGATGCGTCCCTTGGCGATTTCCAGCACTTCTTCTTTGGGCATATGACGGCCCTGGGCCACTTTATCGGTAAAATCATCATAGATCCGGTCCAGCCACTCCTGAAACCGGTCCCACTGCTCCGGTGTAAAATCGAAGAGCGGGCTCCATGCCTTGGCATTTTCGCTGGTGTAGACCGAATCCCAGGTGACGCCCAGCTTGTTCCAGAAATCCCGCATGACCATCTTGCCGCCCACCACACCGATGGAACCGGTCAGGGTCGCCGGGTGGGCCACGATTTTATGGGCCGAGGCCGCGACAAAATAGCCGCCTGATCCGGCCACGTTGCCCATGGAGACGATGACTGGTTTGTCCAGATTTCCCGCCCGGACCGTTTCACGCCAGATGGTATCCGAGGCGATATAGGAACCGCCGGGGCTGTCCACCCGGAAGATGATCGCCTTGACGCTGTCATCCTCCATTGCCGACCGGAAAGCCGACGCCACTGTCTCCGCGCCCATGGTCATATCGCCGGTGAGGGGGTTGTAGTCGCTGGTTCCCCGCTGCACGCCGCCCACGCCGTAGATCAGGGCGATGGTTTCCCCGGAGGTGTGGAGCCTGCCGTTCCGGTTCAGGTATTGCCGGAGTTCCAGATAGGAAAGATCCCGCCCGAATCGTTCATGGAGCATCTCGTCCACCTCGTCCCAGTAGAAAAGCCGGTCAATCAGTCCGGCCTCCACTGCCTGCTGTCCGCTGTAGGGACCGGCGGCGATCAGGTCACGGGCCTCGGCTTCGGTCCGCTTGCGGGATTCAGCAATACCCCGGGCGATCTGGTTCAGGAACGAATCGACTACCGCCTCCACGGCTTCCCGGTGGGCGTCGGTATATTCGGTTTCGGTGAAGATGTTCATGTAGTTCTTGTATTCTTTCCGGTGATCGAGCCGGGGCTGAATTCCCAGTTTGTCCAGGGTTCCCCGGTAAAAGGGCGTCTGGGAAATCAGCCCGGTGAGGGCAAGGGTTCCCGACGGCTGCATGTAGACCTCATCAAAAGCGGTTGCCAGATAATAGGCCCGATTGCCGGACTGGAGTTCACCGAAGGTATCACAATAGGCGATGGCCGGTTTGCCGCTGGCACGGAATGCCGTTACAGCATCCCGTATCTCCTGAATCTGGGCCAGCCCCATATTGACAAAACTGATGCGGGCCACAAGTCCCTTGATCCGGTCATCTTCGGATGCCTTCAGCAGCGTCTCCACCACATCCCGCATCACCGGCTGTTGCTGCAGGAAAGCCCTGGCCG
>JBEPXL010000574.1:0-3052 GCA_041641935.1 Desulfobacteraceae bacterium
TATTCTGAACGGCATCGGAGATGATCGTTCTCACCTCCGGAAACGGTCCGATCAGCGCCCCCTGTGTGGCCCGGTTGACTTGTGTCTGCATAAGCTGTTCAAACGCGGCCCGGTATGCGGGATTCTGTTCGAACCATTTCTGGGCTTCCACGACATCCACTGCGCTCTTCCGGACAGGGAAATAGCCTGTTCCCTTGTGCCAGCGGACCATGTTTTCGGTGTTGGTGAACCAGAGCAGGAACTTCTTGGTGGCTTCGTTTTCCGCGTCAGATTGCCCTTTGGTCATCCAGAGGCTGGCACCGCCGACGATGACGCCGTTGCGTTCCATGTCATCCGGCGCAGGCAGCAGGGCGGTACCCAGTTCATAGCCGTTTTCCGCCGCGGCATTCTGATGAAAGGTGACATCCGACGTGGAAGTGATGAGCATGGGGGCCTGCTGGGAGACAAATATCTGGTTGGCGCCGTCCCAGTCTTCCGGTTTGCCGGAGTAGGCGTAGTACTCCTTGTCGAAGAGTTCTTTCCACCAGGTCATGACCCGCTTCATTGCTTCGCTGTTGATATAGATATCTGTCGCCCGGTCCCCACGGCCGTTTTCATTGTTGGCCAGAAGTTCCCCCTGCATCCCGATCCACTGTTCCACAAACCAGGCGTGAAGCGGCCAGGTGATGCCCTTGGGCGCTGCGCCCGAAGAGACGATCTTTTCAGACGCTTCCAGAACCTCGCTGAAGGTTTTGGGGGGATTTTCCGGATCGAGTCCGGCTTTCTTGAAAAGGGACTTGTTATAGTAGAGAACGGGGTTGGAAGAGTTCCAGGGGATGGAATTGAACTTGCCGTTGATGGTGTAGTAGTTGGCCACCGGCTGGATATAATCCTCCAGGCGGGCATAGTCATCGGGCTTCACATACTCCTGGAACGGCGCAAAAATGCCGGAATCGAGCGCAAACTGGCTGCCGACCTCGAAAATCTGGACAATGTGGGGCGGCTGCTGCTGCCGGGCCGCCAGAATTGCGGCATTGAGGGTATCGCGATAGCTTCCCTTGTATTCGGCCTGCACTTCGATATCGGGATGGGTATAGTTGAAATCTTCCACCATCCGCTGGATAAAGGCGGTGCGCCCGCCGCCGAAGGCATGCCAGAAGGTGATGTTAACCTTTTCGGCCCCTGCTGCCAGAGAGGGGACGACCATAGAGACGAACAGTACAATAGCCAACAGTCGTTTCATTTTTCTCCTCCGTGAATAAAACAGTTGAAGTATGCTGCATCCTTACTGATGAACAGCGGGGCTGAGACAGACCCCGGTTTTACTGTCGAATACATGGAGATCGTTCACATCGAACCCGACCGTAATGCGGGTTCCCTCCGGCGCAGTTTCCGCCCGGGCCACTTTCACCCGGAGCAGATCTTCCCCCAGGGGAACATGAAGCAGACTCTCACCCCCCAGCGGTTCACACAGGGCAATCTCCGATTCCCAGATCACGTTCCCTGCCGCTGCTTCCGTCGAAGAAAACCGGAACAGATGCTCCGGACGAATGCCGACCTGATATGCACCCGTGTCTGCGGATAAAGCGTCGGTTCTTTCCGGCGGAAGCATCACCCGAAGCCCTTCGGCCAGGGCGAGAATACCTTTCCCCTCCGCTGTAGCCGGAATGAAATTCATGGCCGGCGTACCGATAAACCCCGCCACGAACTGGTTCACCGGGCGGGTGTACAACTCGTCCGGCGGGCCGATCTGGGAAACCGCGCCGCTTTCAATGACGGCAATCCGGTCGGCCAGGGTCATGGCCTCCACCTGATCATGGGTGACATAGATCATGGTCTTGCCGAGATTCCGCTGCAGCTGCTTGATTTCGACCCGCATCTGGTTCCGGAGTTTGGCATCCAGGTTGCTCAGGGGTTCATCCATGAGAAAGACATCCGGATCACGGACGATGCACCGGCCCATGGCAACCCGCTGCCGCTGGCCGCCGGAAAGCTCCCGGGGGCGACGGTCCAGAAGCGCTTCCAGGCCGAGCATCCGGGCCACCCGCTCGACGGCCGCCTGCCGTTCGGCTTTCTTCACACCGCGCAGCTTGAGGCCGAAGTCGATGTTCCGGGCTACGGACATGTGTGGATAGAGGGCATAGTTCTGGAAGACCATGGCAATGTTCCGGCTCCGCGGCGGTACATTGTTGACCGGGCGGTCACCGATGAAAATATCGCCGGCGGTCTGTTTTTCCAGCCCGGCGATCAGACGCAGTAGTGTCGTTTTACCGCAGCCGGAAGGGCCTACGAAGACCATCAGTTCGCCGTCTTCGATGGTCAGGTCGACGCCTTTGATGACCAGAACATCGCCGAAGTTTTTTTGGAGATTCCGGACGTGAATGGAAGCCATTTGTATCCCCGGTCAGTGCAACAGGTGAATCAGCGCAATGAACAACAATATTCAGCAAATGTTATGCTTGTGTCAGAATCGGGTTAAAAATGGGTTAGGGGCATAAGGAAACCGGTACTGCTGGCAAAAAAAGATATAGTCCGTGCGGAATGTTCTGTCAATGGATTATCCGGTTCGGGGAAGTAGGGAGGGGAACATCTGAAGGGAGAAGACAGGAACAGCCGGAGGAGAAATGAACTCCTCCGGCTGTGCTGGAGCGGTTATGGGCTGTGGCTATTTTTTGAAGACTTTCTTTCTGCGACCGGCATAGCCCAGTCCGAGGAGGCCGAGGCCGAGGAGGACGACGGTGGCCGGTTCGGGGACGGGGGCGACGCCGACGGCATTGACATCAAAGCCGTCTTTTCCGCTGCCGGGTGTGGTATCCATGATGAGCATAAACTGGGCCGTGAAGTTATAACCGGTAAAGTTGATATCTGTTTTTTCAGATTGATTATCGATACTGCTGATGAAGAGAAACTCACTGAGCACAGAAGAAGCCAGTGGACTTTCTGCATCATAAATTGAGCCTGATAATGATGCATATGTGTCCCCGAAGGACGAATCCGTCAGCCCTATCGATGCGGACTCAAAATATCCGGGTCGGTTCGAGTAGGTTGTTTCATGGACGACTGCTGATGCGTT
>JBEPXL010000575.1:0-3041 GCA_041641935.1 Desulfobacteraceae bacterium
GGTGAATCTCTTCGAACTGTAAATGCCAGGCCGGTTCAAACCGGTTGAGGGTCTTTTCGACCCGCGGATAGAGAAAGCGCAGGGAGGGCGGGGCAATGAGCAGCCAGAGATAGGCAGTGACGGCGAGCATCCCAATGACAAGGAAGAGGATGCCCGCCCATTTGCAGAAACGAATCAGCGTACGCTTCATGGAATTGCGCCAGTGGCAGAGAAATCATGAGAAAAAGGCGGAACCCGTCAGATGGGGGCTTTGTCGACGATGTCCGCCGCTTTGTCGATGGCGTCATGGGCTTCATTGCCCGCCACCGGTATAATGGAAATAATCGCCCCGCCGACCCGCATGGGAACCGATACAATTTTGGTCAGCACACAGCCGGAGAGCAGCATTGCCGTCAGCAGCACCAGCAGCAGTCGAAACAGACGTTTCATTCATGTCTCCTGAAAAGCGACTTCCGGAAAAGGCTGTTCATTTTTCCGGATCATCACTGGATAAGAATATACACGATATGCCGGAGGTCAAATTCCGCAGCCCTCAGAATTTGGAAAGTGCCTTCCGGGCTTCCTCCTGACTTTCATAAATGTGAGGGGCCACATTCCGTTCCCGGAGTGCGTCGCCCAGCTTCATGCGGAGGAAAGCGCTGGTGGTGTACCGGGTGACACCGGAATAGAAACGGTCCACCAGTCCCTTGACCATGTAGGTATACTCGTTGAGTATATCCGGTGAAATCGAGAAATTGTCATAGTTGACAATGGCATAGACCTTCCGGCCCAGGGGCGAAAGAATCCGTTCCACCATCGCCTCGATTTTCCGGACTTCTTCGCTGGTGCTGACCGAATAGCTTTCAAAATTGATAAAGAAAAGCTCTTCGCCGGGATCGTAGATCAGCCGGTCTTCCAGGGGAATGGTCAGCATGTCTTCTTTGATATCCATCGGTTCTTCCCGGAAGATCCGGGCATCCATCAGACGGGGCGTCTCTTTGATGACCGGTTTGAAATCCATATGCGCGAGAATATCCCGTTCCAGATCCACCCCCGGGGCAATCTCTGTCAGTTCCATTCCCTCTCCGGTCAGCCGGAAAACACACCGTTCGGTCACATAGAGGACCGGCTGTCCCTTCTGGATGGCGTACTCCCCGCTGAAGGTGACATGTTCCACCTGTTTCAGAAACTTGCGGACCTTTCCTTCCTGAAGAATCTTCAACTGACCGTCCTCGATGGCTACCTGCAGTCCGCCGGCGGTAAAAGTACCGACAAACACCACTTTCTGGGCATTCTGGCTGATGTTGATAAATCCGCCCGCCCCGGCCAGTTTGGGACCGAACTTGCTCACATTGAGATTGCCGGACCGGTCGGCCTGGGCCAGTCCCAGAAAGGCCGCATCCAGGCCGCCGCCGTCATAGAAGTCGAACTGGGAGGGCTGGTCAATGATGGCATCGGTATTGACGGCGGCCCCGAAATTGAGGCCCCCGGCCGGGATACCGCCGATGACACCGGGTTCGGCGGTCAGGGTCAGGTTGTCGAGGATCTTTTCCTCATTGGCGATATTGGCGATTCCTTCGGGCATGCCGATGCCGAGGTTGACGACACTGTTGGCCTGCAGTTCAAAGGCGGCCCGCCGGGCGATGATCTTCCGGTCACTCATGGGCATGGGAGTGATCGACTGCATGGGAACCCGTATTTCCGCGCTGAAGGAGGGGCTGTAGGTTTCCCCGAAGGTCTGCCAGTGGTACTGCGGCTGGGATACCACCACGCAATCGACCAGGATCCCGGGGATTTTGACCTGTCGCGCATTCAGGGTTCCACGGTCGGCGATCCGTTCCACCTGGACAATGACGAACCCCCCGGAATTCCGGGCGGCCGTGGCAATGGCGAGGGATTCCAGGGTAAGGGCCTCCTTCTCCATGGTGACATTACCGTCGGTGTCCGCCGTGGTTCCCCGCAGGATGGCCACATGGACGGGCAGGGTTTTGTAGGCAAGATAATCATTGCCGTCAAAGGTGATGGTCTCCACCAGATCTTCCTGGGTGCAGTCATTGATTTTGCCGCCGCCGTTGCGGGGGTCCACAAACGTGCCGAGGCCGACGGTTGTGATGGTCCGGGGCTTGTGGGCCGCAATATCCCGGTACAGGTGGGAGATGACGCCCTGGGGCAGGTTATAGGCCTCGATTTTGTTTTCGATCGCCAGTTTCTGCAGTTTGGGAACCAGCCCCCAGTGTCCGCCGATGACCCGCCGGACCAGCCCTTCGTGGGCCAGATGGTTGAGGCCCCGTTCCGCGCCGTCGCCCTGCCCGGCCGCATAGACCAGGGTCAGATTGCGGGGACGGCCGTGTTCCAGAAAATACTCTTCCAGACGGACCGCGATTTCTTCGGGAAAACCGGTTCCCACAAATCCGCCGGTGGCCACTGTATCGCCATCCCGGATCACCCGGACCGCCTCTTCGGCAGAGACGATCTTTCCCCGTTTCATCCGTGACGGGGGAAGCTGGGAGAGCATGGGATGGCCGCTCTGTTTTTCATGTTGTGTCATATACATTCTCCGGATATATCAATGTTCAAAGCAGAAATTCGTGTGATATTCAGCCACTGCAGGCGCATGAATATGGGCTGGATAGACCATAAAATAAAACCCTTTCCCTGTCAAAAGCAAAACGCTTTGCGGTTGACGCCTTCCGGGGATTCCGTTACATCTTTCTGCATCGGACAGAGCAATACCTTTCCCCTGTATGAAGGAAACGTTTCCGGAAAGAGGAATGATGACGCCTGATATACTGCTGGTAATCGCGATCCTGATCCTGGCTGTTTTTCTGTTCATCTTTGAGTGGGTACGCGTGGATGTGGTCGGCATCATCATGATGGTGCTTCTGCCGCTGCTGGGACTTGTCTCCCCGTCGGAAGCCATCAGCGGCCTGAGCAGTAATGCAGTGGTGTCCATCATCGGCGTTATCATCATCGGGGCAGGGCTCGACAGGACCGGCATCATGAAAACCCTGGCACACTATCTGTTTCTGTTTGCCGGTAAGAGTGAAAGCCGGATCGTCTTT
>JBEPXL010000576.1:0-3030 GCA_041641935.1 Desulfobacteraceae bacterium
ATCGACGGCAGCAATATTCTGGTCAGCGTTATCCGTGATATTTCCCGAAGAAAACGGGCGGAAAAGACCCTGCGGGATATTTACATTTCCCGGGAATTTCATCTGCTTCAACTCAGGGCACTGATCAGCCAGATGACCGAAGGTCTGGTGATTTTCGATCCACAGGGAATTCTGCTGGACATGAATCCCGCTGCCCTGGACATCCACGGGTTTGAGGACGTCGCAAGTCTGCAAAGGCATCTCGATTCCCTGACGGATGTGTTTGAACTGTTCGACCTGGCGGGCAACCGGCTGCCGACGGATGAATGGCCGATTGGCCGGGTTCTCCGGGGAGAAAGCTTTCAGTCGCATGAAGTGCGGGTCCATCGTCTGGATAATGGCAGGACATGGATCGGTTCCTACGGCGGTACGCCGGTGTATGATCAGGACGGCAACATGCTGCTGGCCATCGTGACCCTGCGGGACATCACGGACAGCAAACGGATGGATGAGGCGCTCCGCAAAAGTGAGCGGCAGCTGACTGTCCTCAACACCGAACTGGAACAGCGGGTAAACCAGCGGACCGCCGAGGCCGAACAGCGGGCGCTGCAGCTCCAGCAGCTTGCCCTGCAGCTTTCCGACGCGGAAGACAGGGAACGCCGCCAGATTGCCATGATACTCCATGACGATCTGCAGCAGTATCTCGCCGCCATTCACTTCGGTCTGGAAACCCTGCTGCCGAAAGACCGGATCGACAGCGAAACCGCTCCCCGGCTGCAGCGGCTGCACCGGCTCATCGACAACAGCATCCGGAAGTGCCGGAATCTCTCCCATGAACTGAGCCCGCCGGTCCTCCACCAGAACGGCCTCCTGGCCGCCCTGGACTGGCTGGTAAAAGATATGGAACAGAAGCATGGTCTTGCGGTGACACTGAACATATCCCCCGAAGCCGAACCCGATTCCCCGGTGCTGGCCTCTGTGCTGTTCCGCTCCATCAAGGAACTCCTGTTCAATTCTGCCAAGTACTCCGGAACCGACACCGCAGTGATTGAAATGCGGGCAGAAGCGGATCAGATCCGGGTCACCGTCAGAGATGCGGGGTTGGGGTGCGATGTAACAAATCTCAAGGAGAAGCGGGGAAAAGAAGTCGGCTTTGGCCTGTTCAGCATTGAAGAGCGCATCCATTTTCTGGGCGGCCATGTCGAGATTGAAAGCGCTCACGGAAGCGGCTTCTGTGTAACGCTGTCTGTGCCGAAATCCGGTACCGGCAAACCGGCAGAAACCGCTGCCGAACCCGCCCCGGAACAGACAGCGGCAACCAGCACCGGCCGGAACGGCGATACCGGCAGAATCCGGATTCTGCTGGCAGACGATCACGCCGTCATGCGCGCGGGACTGGCCAATCTCCTGGAGGGGGAAGACGATATCGACGTAGCGGCAGAGGCGGAAAACGGGCAGGAAGCCCTCCGGCTGGCAGGGGAAATGAACCCCCATGTCATTCTGATGGACGTGACCATGCCCGTCATGGACGGCATCGAGGCGACCACCGAAATCTCCAGGCGCTATCCGCACATCCGTATTATCGGCCTGAGCATGCATGATGATTCCCATACCCGGGAACGGATGATCGACGCCGGAGCGGCGGCCTATGCCTGCAAGGCGGACGCGGCCCAGATTCTCATCGGCGAAATCCGGCGGGTGGTGCAGGACAGCACCTGATTTCCCGCATCTCCCGCCCTTCTCTCTCCCGCCCTTCTCTCTCCGGCCCCGTATACCCCCCACGGTAAATCCTTCTACACAAATATTCCAGCCAAAATACACCCTCCTGCTTATTTCCGGCTTCACCGGATTATGATGACATACTGAAAGGTTAGTACGACCGAAGCAAGGTCATGTCGATATATTCCGGCAACGATGAAGCAGGAGGTATCCTATGATTTCTGAACTGAAACGACTGCTCCCTGTATGGACCATTCTTCTGATGCTGACCGGCTGCCAGACCCCTGCCGGACCGGTCGCACCCTGTCTGCCGGATCCGGTTATGGTGGATTTTATAAAAGCCGCGCGGACGCGGTAAGGGCGATCCGGTAAAGCAGGCGGGCGATATGGATCTGAACTGGAACCTGACCACCAACTTTCTGATTGCGCTGCTGGCCATTGTCAATCCTGTTGAAAAAATCCCGCTCTGGGTGGAAGCCTCCAAAGGCGGTCACCGGCAATTTCAATGGCGGCTGGCGGGACTGATTATTCTGTCGAGCGCGCTCATCCTGTTTATCTTTCTGCTGCTCGGCAGGGAAATCATGAATCTTCTCAAGATCGAGCTGTCCAGCTTCAAAATCGGCGGCGGCCTGATCCTGCTGCAGTTCGGATTCAGTATGCTGAAGGGCGAGGCGGTTGAAATCAAGAAAGAACGCATGGACAGCACCGATGATATCAATGACCAGGTACTCCGGCGCTATCAGCAGATTTTCATTCCCATCGGCGTGCCGGTCATCGCCGGACCGGGAGCCATCACCACCACCATTATCTACGGTTCCCAGAGCGAGAGTTTTCAGACCACCCTGTTTCTTTGTCTGGCACTGCTGGCGGTTCTGTCCATCCTGTATCTGACCCTGATTACCGGTCCCTTTGTTCAGAAGTATACCGGCGAACTGCCGCTGGAACTGACCTCACGTATTTTCGGCATGATCCTGATCGCCATCGCGGTGCAGTTCATGGTGGAAGGACTGGTGGAAGTCTTTCCCGGCTGGGTGAATCCGTAACGGCCGCACCCGGAATGGAACATTCTTCATGAAACCTGGAAAAATATTCAAATATACCGGCATTGTTCTGGCATCACTTCCTGTACTGCTTCTGGTCTTTCTTTTCGTGTTCGACTGGAACTGGATCAGGGGGTACGTCAATGAACGGCTCAGCAGGATCAGCGACCGGACCATCCGGATCGAGGGCGATATCGATGTCGATCCCGGCTGGACCATACAGATCCATCTGGAACAGGTCCGCGTGGAAAATGCGGAATGGGGCAGCGAACCGCAGATGATGCGGGTGGAA
>JBEPXL010000577.1:0-3021 GCA_041641935.1 Desulfobacteraceae bacterium
TCTCCAGTATCTCCCGGATTCTGTTCCGCTCCCTGTGTCCCTGCCGGTAAATATCCTTGATGTACCAGTTGAGCCGTTCAGGCTCTACGTCCATGAATTCTTCACGGGGCGTAATGTGGAGTTCCAGATTGTGGTACCGGGCAAGCCACCGGGCCGTCCTGGTCAGGTACTCTTCCGTCTTGTCTGCTTCGGCTTCCAGAACCATGTCGAACAGGGTCTGTCCGTGAACCGCCTGTTCAATGAAGACCTTTTTCATTCCGTCTTTTTCCTTCGGGACCGGAACCCGGCAGCTTCCCTGGTCGAATCCGTTCCGGATCAGGGCATCCAGGATTTCGAAGGACCGTTTGGCATCATCCCATTCTTCTTTTGTGTCAAAGGTTTTTACGATCAGCTTTTCCCGGTCTTCCCGCTGGGTCGCCGGTCCGATATGAATCTCCCGGACCTGGGTCCGCGTGGTTCCCAGCTTCGGAATCTCCTTGAAATAGGGCCTGCACCGGCCCGCCCTGATCTCTTCCGCCAGGTCGTCAATGGAGGTGACGGGATGGTCAAAGAGGGTGGGATAGGTGCCGGTATAGCCGAGGGCATGGGTATCGGTGCCGCCGATGGCGGTGAACTTGTGCCGATGCCAGGCTTCCAGCCCGCGGTTGCTTTCCGAAAGGCTCAGGTTGGAACTGAAGATTTCCACCGCGTCGATCAGCGGGTACAGAAGTTCCTCTTCCGTGGGAATCCTGTTTTTCCGGTAGGGATGGGCCCAGACGATGGCGGAGATCGGGAATTCATCCCGGATGGCTGTCAGCGGCGTTTTTCTGGCGATGGTGCGGTTGGCGCCGTACACCAGAACATCTCCGAAATCGGAGGTGGTGACTTCCTGCCCGGAGAGCAGAAGAAAGAAATCGGGAACTCCCGAGGCTTCCCGCAGGCTGTTCAGTTCTTCATCGGACCAGAGGTAATGGTGATCCGTGAATATTATTCCATGCAGTCCCCGTTCAAAGGTCCGCTGTACAAGTTCAACAGCACTCACATGGCTGCATTTGGAATGTTCAGAGGTGTGGCAGTGCATCTCCAGAATCATGTGTATTGTTCTCCCTTTTGTTCTCTCACTTTGCCGGTCTCGGGTCTGTGTCGATGGCGAGGAAGTAAATGGATGAGGCAGATCCCCGGTACAAGTCATTTTCCTGTCAATAAAATAAGATGGTACAGGTATTCCTTGATTGCAAGTGAGAGAAGGGAAGGACCATCCAATATTGAATTGAATGAAAAACGGTTTCAGGATATGAAAGAGGCTCTGCGGAGACAGACATCAGCAGTTTTTCATTTTTTATTATCTGCCCGGTTTTCCGGCTGAACAGGGACCATGACATTCCGGTCGAGGGGAAGGGGAAATGAGGAGAAGAAGGGAATCACGCATCCGGACCCGGCTGAAACAGCGGCGGCGTGAGGAACTGCGGACACCGGAAAGACGGCGGACCAGGCTGCGGAGAAATCTGGCCCGCCGGCGGATGAGAAGAAGAATCCGGACCGGCAGGACGGTGGAAAGCGCACGGAAGCGACTGCGGGCATTTCAGCAGTCCACCATTCTGGCTGTGGCCATTACCGGCCTTCTGCTGCTGGTGTTTTCACCCGGTGACGCCCAGGTTTCCGAAGAGTTGACGGAAACACCTGCAGAAGAGACAACAGCGTTCGATGAACTGCAGGAAGGGGACACAGAAGAGGAGATTCAGCCGCTGGGCGAGGCGGCACAGGAAGAGATGCGGACCGCCGCCCGCAACATCTGGCGCGGATTTCTCGGCTATCTGCCCAAGATACTGGTGGTGGCGGTTTTTCTGCTGCTGGCATGGGTGCTCGCACGCCTGCTGCGTCTGCTGATCCGGCGGCTGTTCGGTAAATGGGAGCGGGGCAGCGCCATCAGTGTGCTTGTCATGGCCGCATTCTGGCTCGTGGCCTTCGGTATTGCTGTCAGCATTCTGGCCGGGGATTTCCGGGCCCTGGTCGGCTCCCTGGGCCTTGTGGGGCTGGCGCTATCCTGGGCGCTTCAGACGCCCATTGAAAGCTGCACCGGATGGCTGCTGAACTCGTTCCGGGGATATTACCGGGTCGGGGACCGCATCGCCGTCGGCGATATTTTCGGGGATGTCTTCAGTATCGACGTGCTGACGACAACGCTCTGGGAAATCGGTGGAGCGGATCGTCCGCCGGGGCAGGTTCATGCCGAACAGCCCACCGGCCGGCTCATTACCTTCCCGAACAATGAAATACTCACCGGAACCGTGGTGAACCTCACCAGGGATTTTCCCTATGTCTGGGATGAACTGGAGGTGCCGGTGGCCAATGAGTCCGACCTGACCTACGCGGTTTCCGTGCTGGAGAAAATCGCGGTCGATCTTCTGGAAAACGAAATGAAAGCACCGGCCCATCGATACGAGGCGATTCTGAAGGAATCCCACCTGGCAACCGAAGTGCCGGACCGGCCCCAGCTCTTTATTTCCCTGGCCGATTCATGGGTGAACATTACCATCCGTTATCTGGTGAATGCGCGCCAGCGCAGGCACTGGCAGAGTGAACTGGGGAGGCTTGTTGTCACAGAGTTGAACCAGCCGGAACATGCCGGAAAAATCATTACGGCCTACAATCGCCGCCAGTTGCAGTTGATCGATGATGCGGGACGTCCCGGCAAAGTGTTTTTGCCGGACAACCGGGAGGTGCAGCAGGGATGAAGGTGCTATTCAGGATGCAGAGGACTTTGACACCATGACAGTCGCACGACTTCTTCGCGTGGATCACAGGGAACGCCCGGGAACGGTGGAAAGCCACTGGATTGAACTGGACGGTCTGAAACTGCATGGCCGCCGTTCCATCGATCCCGTACCCGCCGACCGGCTGCCGGTGGTGTGTGTACACGGACTGAGTGTGTCCAGCCGGTACATGGTTCCGGTGGCGAAACGGCTGTCGCCGTATCACCGGGTATATGCACCGGACTTCCCCGGCTTTGGCCGGAGCGATAACCCCGAATCCGTTCTGTCG
>JBEPXL010000578.1:0-3020 GCA_041641935.1 Desulfobacteraceae bacterium
TGTATCCCGTGAAGAAAATACATTTTCGGGTGCAAAAAACACTGTTCGACGAAATACCCCCAACAAAAAATATGGAAACCTGCTCCTGGGGGTGCTGACGATCGCGACATTTGTATGGGCAATGATCAACTTCATTGAAGTGGCCGGCAGCGTTATTGTGTTGTGGCATCGCGATACTTACCGGGAAAGCAGCTTTGTCATCAGGAAGGTCCATTACAGTGATGACGACGAGGCAGGCTTAACCTGGGGATTCATCGGGAGGCTGTCAGGCAGTGAGGGGGAGGAAAGAATGTATGCGCCGGGACTGGCCGACGCAAAGGCATTGGGGTATCAGAAGCTGAGGAAGATGTATCCACCGGGGACGCAAATGAAGGTTTGGTATAACCCGGAGGTCACTGCGACACTGTTTCAGCACCGCACGCTTCATATTCTCCCCTATACCCCGGACCTTGTAAATGCAGAGCTGAAAGTCATTTACCACTGGCTGCTGTATTGTTTACTGCCGTTTGCGGGCGTTTTGCTGTTTGCACGAGTGATGGAAAAGCAGCGATAGAATATCAATATTCCCGTAAAAACAGTATAGATCCGACACCCCCTGGTTCAGCAGAGACAAACCCGAGAATGAGTTAAACTATCGATATGGAAGAAGCGACAGTAAATATAATTTTTGCAATTGTTGCCGCTCTGGGTTGGCTGTTTTGGACGTTTTTTAGTGATACGCGATATAATCATGGAATTCTGATAGCATTTTTACTGCCGCTCGCTCTTTTCATCATCCCTGTCGTCTGGTTTCTTTATATTTTTGTCAAGTACTCAACATATCTTGTATTACTTCTGCTCGGACGAAGGCAGGATCACGCGGAATTCATAAGAAAACTGAGAGACCGTTGTGGCATATTTCTGTAATTTAAAAACAGGGATGAAGATCAGGACGTGAAAGCGTAAACCAGTTCAACCGACAAACCGGATGCGGGAAAACCCAACATCCGGGAGTGTGTGGGGAATGGTTGAAGTCCTACGCAGATGACTGCGAATGGTTTGAATGGATTTCCTGTTGTGCCAGATGAACAAGAAAGGAAGACCTTGACATGCCCCGCTTTCTGGCTGCCGCATCGATTTGCCTGAGAACCGTTTCCGGAACAGTGATATTGACGCTGACGGTCCGTGGCTCTTCATCCGGAACAGTCACAACCAGATAGGCAATGGCATCGGCGTAATCCGCATCAGCCATTATATCTTCGAGTTTTGAAGGTGCCGGTAAAGATTCGCCGTCTTCAATCATGCCCTGAATGTGGAACGTAAGCGCCTCCCGGGCCAGAACCCGGGCCTCGTCAACACTTTTCCCTGCGGTGACACAGCCTGGAAAATCAGGAAACGATACCCCAAAATCAGTCTGGGAATCTTTATGGACAGCGGCTATATAATTTGCCATTTTAACCTCACGTGAACCTGATGCCCGACTGGCGCTCAATGCTTTTCAATGTGCCGACCGGTATATCCTTTTTCGGATGCGGAACAGTTACACGCCCCTTTTTATCCGGATGGCGGAATTGCGCATGCGATCCGACCCTGGCAACTTCATACCAGCCGTTTTGCCTGAGAATCTGTATGACTTTCCGGCTATTCATTGTGTGTATTTATACACATCATATTTTCGGTTTTGTCAACATGCGCATGTTTCCGGATCACCAGGGCGCAGAACGGCACAGATCGTTACAGGAATTGTTAATACCCGAAGGAAGCGGTCAGCACAGGTGCAGATAACAGCGATACTGGCACGGAGTAGACAAGAAGCATGAACGTAACAGTCATCAGCCTCCTGTGCGGACTGACCGGCATGTTCGGCTGGGGAATATACGACTTTTTCGCAGGCGTCTATTCCAGACGGATCGGACCCTATAAAACCTTCTTCTGGTCCCAGCTCGCAGGACTGTTTTTCGTCCTTCTCCTTGTTCCCCTGTTTCCCCTCGCCCTGACCATTCCTGCCACAGCAGCCCTTCTGCTCCCCGTCGCCGCCCTGTTTTATTCCGCAGGCTACCTGTTTTTCATGAAAGGCTTTGAAATCGGCAACATTTCCATTATTGCCGCCGTCATGAACCTGTGGGCCGTCTTTACCATGCTCATCGCCTTTATCTTCATGGGCCAGCGGCTGTCTTCCCTGCAGACCGCAGGCGTCCTGATGATTATTTCCGGGGCTGTACTGGCTTCCCTGCACTGGGAGGACATCAGACAGAAAAGCCTCCGCCTGTCCTCCGGCGTCAGAGAAACCGTCTGCGGCGCTTTTTTCTTCGGATCATTCTGGAATATCAGCGAAATCATCACAGAAAGAATCGGGTGGCTGCTGACCACCGTATTCGTGAAAATCGGCATCATTCTGTTTCTGCTGGCCCTCTCCTTTTTCATCAAGCGGGAACTGCCCGTCAGAAAAGCCGCCGCCGACACCAGAATCATGGTGGTACTGATGGGCATTTTCGACGCCGGTGCAGTCGCCGTCGTGAATTACGGCCTGACGGTCGGAGACGCGATCCTGATCACGCCGGTTGCGTCTGCTTTATCGGTCGTCACCATTTGCATGGCAATCCTGTTTCTGAAAGACAGTATCACGAAACTGCAGGGGATCGGCATCCTGACCGCCGTTTCCGGCATTGTCCTGACCGGCATTTGAATTTTTCCTGATCCTGAACCCGGTCCCCCTCACGTCGTCTCCAGCGTATACTCCGCCAGCAGGCTCCCGCACCAGTACGCATTCTCCGGATCGGAAAAATACCTCTTGAACAGTGACAGACTCTCCTGCCGCATCACACGGGGCACCACCGGAATCCGGCGGCTCTCGTACAGCGGCGGAAGCGATGCAAGATCGCAGCCCGTTCCACCGCCCATGACATCTTCATAGGCATAGACAATCCGGCCCAGACCGCTCAGCAGGATCGCCGCGTAGCACATCAGGCACGGTTCCATCGTGCAGACGATCGACATCTTCCTCCGCGCAAGAGCCGGGGCCGCCGTCTCCAGCCGCCGCA
>JBEPXL010000579.1:0-3019 GCA_041641935.1 Desulfobacteraceae bacterium
AGGGCATCGGTATCCGGCTCGAAAACGATATTTTAATCACCGAAGACAGACCCGTGGATCTGATGGCCGATATTCCCATCGAGGCCGATGAAATCGAAACCCTGATGAACGAACGCACCGGATAATTTTTTTCACCGGTCCCTGTTTTTCGATATCGCGCCCCCGTTTTTTCTTGACAAAAAGCGTCTCATCCACTATTTTTGCAGGATTAACGATCCTGCAAAATCAGCCGGAGAGGATGCTCTCAGGCTTTTTTTTTGAATTTCCAGTGCCCGAAAGGAGAGGTTCCCATCATGATTTGTGATACCGTCAGAAAAGGCGTCAACTGTACCTTCATGTCCGCGAGCGGCTGCAAGTTCAACGGCGGCGTCTGCAACGAAATTGTCGAGCAGTGCCGCGGCTGTTCCCGTACCGTTACATATGATTCCGGAATTTATTGCAGTGCCGCACCTTCCCCCCTTCTGAAATGGAAACAGGGCGCCTGCAACATGGCCACCCACATGAAGGCGGCCGCAGCGGCCCAGGCCAAGATCAACCCGCTGAAGGCCTCCAAACGAGCCAGCCGGAAAAAGTAAGCATTCATACTGGCCCTGATGTCCTGAACCCCTCTCTGTCCGGCCGGAGCGGGGTTTTTTATTTCCGCCGGACGGAGCCGAAAGCATGTACGCCCTGCCCGGTCCGTTTTTTCCACTTGCATTTTTTTCATCAACCCATTACAAATTTCCCGCGATATTCCGCAGTATATGTACAGCGCGATTTTTAACAGGAAGGATGTACCATGAGTGTGAATCCTATTGCCCGGGAACTGAACGCGGCAATCAAGCAGGTCAATCCCCATGTAGTCGAGATGCTCTCCAAGGTCGGACGCAGGCTCTACTTTCCCAAGGGAATTCTGAGCCAGAGTGCCGAAGCCAAAGAAAAGGCCGATGCCCGTTTCAACGCCACCATCGGCATCGCCACTGAACATCTCGATACCATGTACCTTCCGTCGGTGATGTCGGCGCTCAACAGGGAAATGCTCCGGCCCGACGAGACCCTCAACTATGCCCCGTCCTTCGGTCTGCCGGAACTCCGGAACATCTGGAAAGATTCCCTGTACCGGAAAAATCCCTCCCTGGCGGGCAAAGCGGTCAGTCTGCCCGTGGTCACCTGCGGCATCACCCACGGCATCAGCATTTTCGCCGACATGTTTCTGGATCCGGACGATGTGGTCATCTTTCCCGACAAGATGTGGGGCAACAATCTTCTGGTCATGACCGTCCGGCGTGACGCCCGTGTCAGCCAGTATGCCCTCTTCAACGACCGGGGCGGTTTCCATATCGAAGCCTTTGAACGATGCGTGCGGGAAGAAGCTGCAAACGCCGGAAAAATCACCGTGATGCTCAATTTCCCCAACAACCCGACCGGCTACACCATAACGGAAGCCGAAGGAAACCGCATTGTGGACATCCTGACCGAAGTGGCGGACAGCGGAACGAATGTGATCGCCGTGACCGATGATGCCTACTTCGGTCTCCGGTATGAAGAGCCTCCCATCGCGGAATCCCTGTTTGCCCGTCTCACCGACCGTCACCCCCGGCTGCTGGCCATCAAGCTGGACGGCGCCACCAAGGAAATGTTCGTCTGGGGACTCCGGGTCGGCTTCATCACCTACGGAACAAAAGCCCTGAGTGGTGACGCCGAACCCCTTTACACTGCTCTGGCGAAGAAGACAGCCGGCAACATCCGGGGCAACATCTCCAATGCCAGCCGGCTGAGCCAGGCCATTGTCCTGCAGACGCTTCAGTCTCCGGACTTTGCCGGCGAGCGGGCGGAAAAGGTGGAGACCCTCATGGGACGGGCACGCCGGATCAAGGCGCTTCTTGCCGATCCCAAATATGACGATGCATGGGAAATGTATCCGTTCAACTCCGGCTATTTCATGTGCATCCGCCTCAAAACCGTGGATGCGGAGCCGCTGCGGATTCATCTCCTTGACCGGTACAGGGTCGGCCTGATCGCCAGCGGAAAACGGGATCTGCGGGTCGCCTTTTCCTCCGTGGATGAAGAAAACCTCGAAGAACTGTTTGAATCGGTCTACAAGGGAGTCAAAGACCTTGAAGGGTAATCTTCATCAGCAAAAAACCGCCCTTCACGGGCGGTACTGACCCGGAACCGGCAGATACAGCAGCGAGAACGGTGCAGGACAGAGGCTATGATAAATCTGGAGTTACAAGGCGGACAGAGCGGAAAACTGGCCCTGGCAGGGAAATGGACCTTTTATTTTGTCATCATCGGGATTATCGCCGGTCTCGGTTCGATTGTTTTCCATTACCTCTGCCAGCTGGGAATTCATTACTTCATGGATCTGCTGGCCGGATACCGTCCGCCGGCGCCGGCCGGTGAACACCACCTCCTGCCGCCGACCGATACCCCCTTCAACCGGTGGGTTCTTCTGTTTCTTCCGGCCCTGGGCGGACTCATCAGCGGCTGGCTGGTCTACACCTTTGCCCCGGAAGCCGAGGGGCACGGTACCGATGCCGCCATCGATGCCTATCACAGCAAAGGCGGTTTCATCCGAAGCCGGGTTCCGCTGATCAAGACCATCGCCTCGGCCATTACCCTGACCACCGGGGGTTCCGGGGGGCGGGAGGGGCCGATTGCCCAGATCGGGGCCGGGTTCGGTTCTTTTCTGGCCACCACCCTCAATCTGTCGGACCGGGAGCGCCGGATCATGATGGCCGCCGGTGTCGGGGCGGGTGTCGGCAGTATCTTCCGGGCCCCCCTGGCCGGTGCGCTCTTCGCCGCCGAAGTTCTCTACAAGGATCCGGAGTTTGAATCCGAGGTAATCATCCCGGCCGGCATATCCTCCGTGGTCGCCTACTGTCTCTTCTGTCTGGTCTTCGGGTGGGGTTCCCTGTTTGATTCCCCCTATGTCAAGTTCAGCAATCCCCTGGAACTGGGACCGTATCTCGTACTGGCCTTTGTTCTGGTGGGAACCGGGATCTTCTATATCAAGGCATTTTACGGCATTACCCAT
>JBEPXL010000580.1:0-3017 GCA_041641935.1 Desulfobacteraceae bacterium
CACCGTACCGGTAATGAGCGAGGTCAGGGCGGTCAGGATGGAGACCCCGGCCGAGGGTCCGTCCTTGGGAATGGCCCCGGCCGGAATGTGAAGATGAATATCATGCGCATCAAAGTAGCCTTCATCGATCTTCAGTTTTTTGGCATTGGCGCGGATAAAACTGAGGGCGGCGGTGGCGGATTCCTTCATCACATCCCCCAGCTGCCCGGTCATGATCAGCCCCTTCTTTCCCTTCATGGCCGTTGCCTCGATAAAGAGAATTTCACCGCCGACAGGCGTCCAGGCCAGGCCGATGGCCACACCGGGGCTGGAGATACGGGACTTGACCTCGGAGGTGAACTGGATCGGCCCCAGGTACCGGGGAACCGTCCCCTGCTTGATGGAGACTTTTTCCGCCTCGCCTTCGGCGATCTTGGCCGCCACGCCCCGGCAGACCGAAGCGATTTCCCGCTCCAGATTCCGGAGACCCGCCTCCCGGGTGTAGCCGTTGATGATCTGCCGCACAGCACCCCGGGTAAAGGAGATCTGGTCCGCCTTGAGACCGTGGAACTTTCGCTGGCGGGGAATCAGATACCGCATGGCGATTTTGATCTTTTCGTCTTCGGTATATCCCGGCAGCCGGAGTACCTCCATCCGGTCCCGCAGGGGCGGGGGAATGGTATCGAGAACATTGGCGGTGGTGACGAAAATAACCCGGGAGAGGTCGAAGGCGACATCCAGATAATGGTCGGAAAAGGTGGAGTTCTGTTCCGGATCGAGTACCTCCAGCAGGGCCGAGGAAGGGTCGCCCCGGAAGTCACTGCCGACCTTGTCGATTTCGTCGAGCATGAAAATGGGGTTGTTGGAACCGGCCCGCCGGATGCCCTGGACGATCCGTCCCGGCAGCGCTCCGACATAGGTCCGCCGGTGGCCCCGGATTTCGGCTTCATCCCGGACGCCGCCCAGGGAAATGCGGATAAACTTGCGGCCGACGGCGCGGGCAATGGAATGGCCCAGGGAGGTTTTACCGGTTCCCGGCGGGCCGACCAGACAGAGAATGGGGCTTTTGGAATTAGGGTTGAGTTTCAGAACGGCCAGGTATTCGATAATCCGTCGCTTCGGCTTTTCCAGGCCGTAGTGATCTTCATCGAGGATCTTCCGCGCCATTTTGATATCCAGATTATCCTCTGTACTCTCGTTCCACGGGAGCGCGGTAATCCAGTCGAGATAGGTGGATGCGACCGTATATTCCGAGGAGGAGGGATGCATCCGGGAGAGGCGGTTCAGTTCCCGTTCCGCCTCCTTGTGGGCATCTTCGGGCAGTTCCATTTCTGCGATCTTGGCGCGGTACTCCTCGATTTCGACAGCGGTGTCATCCTTTTCCCCCAGTTCCTCCTGAATCGCCTTCATCTGCTCCCGGAGATAGTATTCCCGCTGCCGCTTGTCCATATCGCCCTTGACCTGGGTCTGGATCTTGTTGCCGAGTTCCAGGATTTCAAGCTGGTAGTTGACCATCCGGGTCACCTGCCGGAGCCGTTCCTTGACATCCAGAATCTCCAGAACCTTCTGCTTTTCGGCAAGGGAGGTGTTGAGGGTCGAGGTGATCATGTCAGCCATGACACCGGGATCGCTGATCGACTTGGCCATGTTGTCCAGTTCCGGCGGAAGGCCGGGAGAAAGCTGGACCACTTTGGAGAACTGGTCCAGGATATTGGACATGAAGGCTTCGATTTCCCGGTCCTTCTCGACTTCCGTCTCGGGAATATGTGCCACCCGGGCCCGGTAGTAGGGCTTATTTTCGACGAACTCCTCCACCTCGAACCGGCTGATCCCCTGGACCAGAAGCTGGGCCTTGTTGTCTTCGGTTTTGGCCATCTTCAGAATCAGCGCGCTGGTGCCGAAGGAGACCAGATCCTCCTCCGGTACAATCGTCTGCGGTGTGGATTCCTCACCGGCGGTTTCAGGTTCCTTCTGCTCCTTCTGCTCCTTCTGCATGGAGCGCCGGGAGACGAGCAGTCCGATTACGCGTTCCCTGGACATGGCTTCATCGACCAGTTGAACCGATTCCCCCTGCATCACCACAAGGGGAAGCACCATTTTCGGAAAAAGAACGGCGTCAAACAGCGGAAGAACAGGAAGTGTCTCCGGAATATTGTTGGGGTCAAATTGGGCGTCCGGCTTCTCTTGTGCCATGAATTACCTCCAGAATCCGTTGTCAACTCAGAATGAAATAAGCCATGCTGCTGCTTTATCAGATCAGATACGCATCCGGTGAACGCGTTTCAAACTCTACGATCCTGTGCTGTCAACTGTCTGTGATCGATATTTTGTGGGTTTTGTCCATCGGCAGTCTGGCGAGGCGGATCTGCAGCATTCCGTCTACATAGGAGGCGGATACCTCTTCCGTATTGATCGGTGTGGGCAGAAACAGAATCCGCTCAAACCGGCCGCACTGAATTTCCGCCAGCCGATAGGTGGCATTCTCCTTCCGGGGCAGATCGTGGCGTCGTCCGCCGATCTTGACCGCCTTGGAGTTGATTTCGATGTCCAGGTCTTCCTTGTTCACTCCGGCGACTTCCGCGAGAATGACGATTTCCTCCTTGGTTTCGTATATATCCATCGGCGGGGACCAGGAACAGTCCGCGCAGGAAAATCGGGGCCCCATCGCCCGGAAGACCTCATCAAAATTCTTTTCAAATTTTGAACGTAGTTGATCAAAATCGCTTCCGAATCGTATTTTTATATAGTCCATAACTCTGCCCCTCACTGCTTGACGTATTGGTAATTTTCACTTCCCAAATCCCTTCGGACGTAACACGATGATCCATTTTTGTAAAGAAATTTAGCGCCCGAAGCCTCTCTGCGGAAACAGGATTTACGGCAGCAGATGAAAGAAAAAATTGTCTTTTGCCTGCCAATGCCGTATGACCCTGTTCCATGAGTAATCATTCCGAGAGCAGATTCAAGTGGATCATGGGATCCCAGTACTTCCTCTACTTCGGTGTACTGGGGGTTTTTCTGCCCTACTTCAATCTCTA
>JBEPXL010000581.1:0-3015 GCA_041641935.1 Desulfobacteraceae bacterium
AGTTTCTGGAGTTTTCTGCGGATTGCATGGCTGTGGTACTGCCGGTTCCAGTTCCGGATTCTTTGGGAGGAGCGCTGACCGGGCAGCGGCAGGATTGATGTGAACAGATGAAAGCGGGAATCATGCCTGTACGATTTCCCGCGCATGGCCCTGCGATAGCGCTGTCCGGTTTCTCCCGCATCCTTCCACTGGCGATACCCTTCCAGTACCTGTGTACTTGTGACCGGCGGTTCCACATAAAGCACATGTCCGACCCGACCGGTCCGGGACATCTCGTACATGAGCCGCTGCTTCCGCTTCCACACGCCGCTCCAGGGATCCCAGCTGAGACAGAGAATACCCGGCAGCGTTACCTCAGTATCATTTTCCGCCATGGAAACCGGACCTTTGCGGAGACGCCATCCGCCTTTGAAAATCCCCCGGGAGATTGATTCTGTTTCTACGGCGATAATATCCACTGTTCCATCCGCGGCAGTGACCTGTCCCGCCGTTTTCGCGTCTTCACCATCCCCCCACAGGCTGAGACGATGAACGCCTCCGATGGAAAAAGTATTCCGGCCTGTTCTTTTAATGATTTCCGGTTTCACAGCCACATTGGCGGTACGCAATGCAGTAATATTGCGTTCGGAGGCAACGCTTACCTGATCTTCGGCCTCAATAAAATACGCACCGGATACCAGTCGCCTTTCCCAGAAAATTCCGTCCCGCTGATATGTTAACCGCCACTTTCCCTTGGCGATTCTGCGGATATTGCCTCTCCCCCCGAAAGGGCCGGTCCATTGACCGGTTTCGTCCTGGACAAGGGGTGACCAGATGTTTTGGGTCTGGTGGGGATGGGAAACACGTTCACCATATTTACCGGGTCCGGGGCCGACCGGATACCGGAAGACAGGTGTATCGTGAAAATGGAGAAGATGAGGCGTTATACCCGCATCCGTGGCATAACCGTGACCGGGAACTCCGGCTGCCCACAGTGAAAAAGCACTTTTCTGCCGGATGGACAGAATGCCGGATTCCGGAAGATTTACATTTCCGGAAGGCGGCGGCATCCGGGCTTCTGTAACTGTGACGATCTCATCCGCAAGAAGAAGCCAGACGGCCGCAAAAGCGTTATATACGGTCAGATGGTGATAATCATACCAGCCGGCCCGTTCTGCAACAGGCTTGTCGTTCATCACCAGCGGCAGCCATCCTTCTTCATTGCGGCTCTCCGCCAGTTTACCCATGATCCGGTCCGCGGCCCAGAGATACCGGGCCGCAAAGGATTTGTCCAGCAGACTTGCGGCCCGGAACAGATAAACAGCGGACGCATAGCCGAAAATCTGCCCCTGCCCTCTGCCCACGGCATTCATATCGCCATCCGGCGCAGTAACACTCAGAAGCCAGCGTGCGGCACGAACCACGGCGTCGGGGACGCGGGCCGGGGCCAGATCCTTCATCCGGTGCAGAAGGCAGGCGGTGTAGGCATGGTACTGCGCGGGACGGCTCTGATCCGGAATATCATCCAGTGCGCCATCGGTTTTCTGCAGGGAAAGTATCTGTTCCAGAAATGCACGTCCAACCTTTACATCTTTCCCCCGCTGGAGGAGTCTCCCCCGGCGGAAAGCCGAAAGCCCCCGCATCGCCAGCCAGTTGAGCGCTGAATGGGGATTGGTTTTCCATTCCGGAAGAGCATGTTCCCATCGCTCCCGTTCAGATTCTTGAAGATAGTCGCGCAGCAGGGCATAGGTTTCAATGAAAGCAAGATTGTTGAAATCCCAGTGATAATCCCAGTCTCCCGGAGGATATTCGTCGGGGCTGGTCCGAATGTGGAAATCCAGGGCGGATGCTGCATGATATATCCACTGGCGCTCTCCTGTCCTGTGATACAGAAGCGCACAGGCCCATGCGAAGTGTGTTGTGGCGTAATGATCACCAATAACCTTTCCGTCCAGCGGATCCCGGATTCCTCCCCTGTCATATCCGTATTTGATGAGCTGACAGTCCGCAAGCCAGGAAACAATACCCCGGGCAATGGTGGTGATTATGCTGTGGCCTTCCTGTTTCATCTATTCCTCAGCGACATAGGCATTCAGCAGTCGCGGTACCAGGATCGACCAGTCAAAATGATCTGCAGCACGCTGCCGTGCTTCATTTCCCATCTGCCGGCAAAGCGCTTCTCCTTCGGCAGTACCCCATACTGTTTCGATTACCTTTGCCAGTTCCTCTGCCCCGCCTACCGGAATCAAAAAACCGGTCTGTCCATCGGTTATGATCTCCGGTGTACCGCCGGTGTCTGTTCCCACGCAGGGCGTTCCACTTGCCATCGCTTCCAGATAGACAGTGGCGAACGGTTCATTTTCCGACGGCAGAACAAAAAGGGCTGCATCGGCCATCAGCCGGGGCATATACTGTCGATCTACTCTTCCCAGAAACTGTATCTGGAGTTTTTTAGCCTCCGCCACGGATTTCGCCTTATCAGATTCCGGACCGTCTCCCGCAATCACGACATGCGGAATGATCTTGTTTTCTTTTAACCGGATGAGAGCTTCCAGCAGCGTAAAAACGCCCTTCTGGGTCTGGACAGCGCCCGCATAAAAAAGATACTGTCCCGGAAGATTGAATTCCTTCGGCAGGGACGGATGACCAGCCGATTTGAATTCCCGGCAGTCCACCCCGTTGGGAATGCGATAGACTTTTTTCGCACCCAGAGCGCGATGGGCATCTTCTTCAACAGCGTTCAGAGCGATCATGGCATCTGCATTCCGGACCATATGACGCCAGCCGGTATGATAATACCACCGGAACCGCAGCCGCCGCCACCAGCTTTCCATACCGGGCGTACTGTTCAGGAACTGCCATGTCCCATGAGCTGTCAGCGCAAACCTTGCATTGGCTGTACGCGCAGCCTGCCAGGCCGGTCGTACATGTTCCCAGATTCCATGTGCATGGACCACATCCGGTTTTGTCGCCTCCACGGCATTCTGAAAGCGCCCGCTGTTACCGGTTCGAACGCGGAGCACCCGGTATCCGTTT
>JBEPXL010000582.1:0-3011 GCA_041641935.1 Desulfobacteraceae bacterium
TCTCGACCAGGTCTTCCTCGTCGCTCCGTTTCTGCTCCGGCGGTGCTTCCACAGCGCCCTTGTTCCCGCGGAACATATTCTGGGTGGTACTGACCACATCCCGCGCATGGCCGATGTACTGTTTCACATTTCCGATCTTCTTGGCGGTATCGGTCGCATGGCCGGCCACTCTGCCCAGCTTGCCGATCTTGCCGAGATAGCCGCCGACCACGGGAAAGAGTTCGACCAGGGACATGGTCTTTTCAAACACACCTTCCCAGACCTCACGGGAGGTGATCCGTTCGTGACCGAACTTGATATGGGCCAGTTCCCCCCCGGTCAGAAACCGCAGTTCAGCGGGCGACATCCGGACCGGTGATTCCGGTTCCAGATGCTGGCCGCCGATCAGGATGAAGCTGGGTTTTCCTTCATATCCCCGGATACCGGTATCCATTTCCCCGAACGCGATATAGGCTTCCACCGCCGCCATCCGGAGCATCAGCGTCCCGTCGGCAATGGCCCCGGAAATATCAGGGTATGCCTCCGGTGTGACCCGTCTGGCAAAGGATTTGAGGGAGCTGTGGTCCGGTACATGTTTGGCGGCGATCATTCCCTGGAGCCGGTGAACGGTTGTTCCCTCCCGGCTGGCGGGATGGCGGATCCGGTTCCTGATCTCTTCCGGTGTGAGCGGAGACATCTTTCCCGCCGGTGCGGAAGCGGGCGGCTTTTCGTCTTTGAGTCCGCCGCGCTCCAGCAGACGCAGCGGCACGGCGACCTGCCGCTGTACCCCTTCATCACCGGCATCATACAGCCGCTGCAGCCGTTCCGGAACCAGGGGCTGCAGTACAGCCAGTTCCCGGAGTGTTTCCACGTCATCGGCATCCGGAACGCCGCGCAGGTCCACCAGCGCCTCCAGAATCCGGACCCGCATCAGCTGCCCGCCTTCGCCTTTGGTCAGATCGGCATCCGGAGCAGGCAGCAGATCGGCCAGGCTTTCGTCCGGCAGATCCGAAAGCCGTTTCTCCAGCAGGTGAACCGCCTCGGCCTGTCGGCCCAGCGGATGGATATTCCGGGCATACCGCAGGTCCGCCAGTATCTGCCGGGCCTGATTCCGGGTTTCCAGGTTCTCTCTGCCGGACCGGATCAGGGGATGGAGCCACTGCGCCCGGTCCTTCGATTCCGGAACCGTATCCTGGAGCAGCGCCGCCAGGGCAATCCGGTCCCAGGGGCTGATCTTCCAGGAATCGGCCCACTGCAGAAGACGATCACCGGAGATTTCCGCCATCAGTGCCTTTGCGATCGATACATCATTGGCGGACAGGGGGGAAATGCTCTCGAACCCGCCGGTTCCGGATTTCCCCTTCGACACCCGTTCCACATAAAGCCGGCTCAGGGTGTGGAGCGGCCGGGCGGACCGTTCCGACAGGTAGGAGAGTGCCTGCCGCGCATAGACGAGACGGTTTTCTGTTTTTTCCGCGTGAAGGAAGTTGAGCCGGGCAGCCTGGTACAGCCGGTCCAGGGGCCCCAGATCAGACAGACGGGCAACCTCCTGAAAAAGCGTGTCATTGGTAAACCGGGTCTGCCAGGTATGGTCCCGGACGGTGACGGTATCCTTTCCGAATGCGTTGGTCACGGACATGGGGGCCTGGGGAAGCGGTGCAAGGGATACGAACCGGGCTTCCGTAAAGGCCGCCAGCGCCGCCCGTTCCGTGGTGAGAAGATAGCGCCATTCCGCCTCCCTGTGTTCCGGGGGCGCGGAAGCGGTCTTGAGCCAGGCCAGCAGAATTTCTCCTGGCTGCAGATACCCCGCCAGCCATGTGGATTCCACCGTGGCACGCGGGGTGACATACCGGCTGAGATCGGGATCGACCATACCGGTCTGCTGACCGGAAAGCGCCCGGAACTGATCGGCGATCTGCCGGCCGATGAAGCCGAAGATCTCATCGGCGGTTCCGCTGTCCACCCAGAGATCGGAAAGGCCGGTGGTGACAGATTCGGCCAGACTGGACGCTGCGTCAAAGGCAAAGGAGGCGGCGTTTTTGAGGCTGAACTTTTTTGTATCGGACGGTTCCGCCACCGGTGTTTCTCCGTACCCGAGCCGTACCGTCAGCTCGGACGGGCTTTCCACCAGAACCAGATGAAAAAACTCGGCTTTCCGGCTCACCAGACGCCGCAGCCGTCCGCCGGTCTCCTGCCCCTGGACCAGCCAGCCGCCCTCCAGGGCCACGACCTCCGTCTTCATCTTTTTGTCCGCAGCCAGCCACGCGGCCAGATCCTTTGCCAGTTGCGGAATATCATACCCGGCCGGTATCTGAAACACCCGTTCCCGGTCGGCATCGCTGTTTTCCGTTCCCCATATCGGTTTCATTCATCTTCTCCGGGTTCGGTTGTGGACGGCAAAAGTCTCTAAAATTCCACATCAATCACGTACGGTTCCAAATCGTCGATATCCACATAGGTCTCCGAAATCGCCTTGTTCCGCAGCGAAATGCCGGCCTCGTGCACCGTATCCGGATCACCGGAAACCAGCGGATGCCACCAGGGCAGGTCTTTTCCTTCGGAAAGACGGCGGTAGGCGCAGCTTTTCGGCAGCCAGTAGTAATCCGGAACGGTCTCCGGCGTCAGGGTCAGGCAGTCCGGTACCAGCCGGGAGCGATCCGCATAGGAACGGCAGCGGCACTGGTCAATGTCGAGAAGATGGCAGGCGACACTGGTGTAGACGACCTCGCGGGTATCCTCCTCTTCGAGTTTGTGGAGGCAGCATCGGGCACAGCCGTCGCACAGGCTTTCCCACTCCGCGTTTGTCATATCCGTGAGGGATTTGGTTTGCCAGAATGGTTCCCTTCTCTGCTCCGGCGCCGGGTTTGCAGGGACGGGTCTTCCGTCTGTATCGAACATGGGTCTATCCTTGTCGGTTAAAATGAAAGCACTTTCAGTAAAGTAAGCCCGAACGGAGGCGTCTGCAATCCTCTGCAAGCCATTGTCGCCGGAAAATCCCTGCTCAGGCCGTTTCAGGCAAGAAGGTTTTCCCC
>JBEPXL010000583.1:0-3000 GCA_041641935.1 Desulfobacteraceae bacterium
TTTTATTGAACATGCGTCACCTCACAACGGAATATTGCCGTGTTTACGGTCGGGCCGGTCTCCCTTCTTGCTCTCCAGCACCTGGAGGGTCCGGATGAGCCGGTGCCGCGTGTCCCGGGGATAGATGACATCATCGATATACCCCCGTTTGGCGGCCAGAAAGGGATTCATGTACTGCTTCCGGTACTGTTCCATCTTCTCGTTCAGAATCTGATCCGGATCTTCGGCGGCGCCGATCTTCTTCCGGTGAATGACTTCTGATGCGCCCCGTGCCCCCATGACCGCGATTTCGGCCGTGGGCCAGGCATAATTGATGTCGCAGTGGATATGTTTGGAATTCATCACCAGATAGGCCCCGCCGTACGCCTTGCGGACCACCACCGTGATCCGGGGGACCGTCGCCTCGGTGAATGCGTAGAGCAGTTTGGCCCCGTGGCGGATAATGCCGCCGTGTTCCTGCTCCGGTCCGGGCATGAAACCGGGCACGTCCACCAGGCAGATCAGGGGAATATTGAAGGCGTCGCAGAAACGGACAAACCGGGCCGCCTTGAAGGAGGCATTGCTGTCGAGCACCCCGGCCAGCACCGCCGGCTGATTGGCCACCAGGCCGATGGTCTGCCCGCCCAGCCGCCCGAAACCGCAGATGATGTTCCGGGCAAAATGGGGATGCACCTCCAGAAACTCGGCGCCGTCCAGGATGCTGTGGATCAGGATGTTCATGTCGTATCCCTGGTTCGGATTCTTGGGAACCAGATAATCCAGGGTCGGGTCCGTCCGTTCCGGGGGATCGTTCTGATCCAGAAACGGCGCTTTCTGCCGGTTATTGGAGGGAAGGTAGTTGATGAGCTGCCGGATCGCCCGCAGACAGAGAATATCGTTGGGATAGACAAAATGGGCCACCCCGCTCTGGGTGGCATGAACATCCGCACCGCCCAGTTCCTCGGAGCTGATCTCCTTGTGGATGACCGTTCTGACCACATTGGGGCCGGTAACGAACATATAGGAGGTCCGCTCCACCATAAAGACAAAATCGGTGATGGAGGGGCTGTAGACCGCGCCGCCTGCGCAGGGGCCCATAATACAGGAAATCTGGGGAACAAAACCGCTGGCGTGAACGTTGCGGTGGAAGATTTCCCCGTAGGCGGCCAGGGCATCCACCCCTTCCTGAATCCGCGCGCCGCCGGAGTCGTTGAGGCCGATGATGGGAGAGCCCACCTGGGCGGCCAGATCCATGATTTTGCAGATTTTCTGGGAATGGCCTTCTCCCAGTGATCCGCCGATGACCGTGAAATCCTGACTGAATACAAAAACCTCCCGGCCGTTGATCCGGCCGTGGCCGGTAATGACGCCGTCCCCCGGATAGGTTTCTCCGTCACCGGTGAGCCCGTCCCGGCCCACCTTCAGGATGTCGATCTCTTCAAAAGATCCTTCATCCAGTAACAGGTCGATCCGCTCCCGGGCGGTCAGTTTTCCTTTCTGGTGCTGGGCTTCAATGCGTCTGGGGCCGCCGCCCATCAGGGCCTCTTCCCGCAGTTCGGTAAGCTCCCTTATGTTGCTGTGCATAATGTCAACCATATCGGCTCCTCAAAAAATAAATCGTCTGCAAATGAGATGTTGCATGCTTTAACCGTCAGCAGGGTATTATTGCCATTTACGGCAAAAAAAATCCACCCATTTTCAGCACCGCAAGCCGGCGCCGCCGATGGTGAATATCCGTTGACAGTCCTGCCGGCGGACAGTAAGAAGTGATCTTCCACAGTACATTCAACCGGATGCATCAGGCAGACCCGGCAGCAACAGGTCCAGAGGAGGCCATATGACAGATACCTATTCAACCATCGGTTTTATCGGCGGCGGCAACATGGGGGAAGCGATTCTGGGCGCACTGATCGCCGCAGACCGGTTCCGTCCGCCGGCCATCCGGGTCAGCGAGGTGAGCGCGGACCGGCGGAAGACGCTGCAGGACACCTACGGCATTACCGTGTATGATGACGTTCCCCGGCTCTTCTCCGAAAGCGGCATTGTGGTGCTGGCGACCAAACCCCAGCAGATGGATGCCGTCCTCACCGCCATCGCCGGCGCGGAGGGATATGCCGTTTCGGGTCGCAAGCTGGTCATCTCCATCGCCGCCGGGGTCCGGATACAGAAGATTGAAGACCGGCTCTACGCCCCGCTGGGGGAAGCGGACCGGAAACGCCTGCCGGTCATCCGGGTGATGCCCAATACCCCGGCCCTGGTCCGGTCCGGCATTTCGGGCATGAGCCCCAACCGCCATGCCACACCGGCGGATACGGAAACGGCCCGGCAGATTCTGTCCGCTGCGGGGGAGGTCATCGAATTTGCGGAAGCCGATCTCGACGCCGTCACGGCCCTCTCCGGTTCCGGACCGGCCTATGTCTTCTACCTGATCGAAGCCATGACACAGGCCGGCGTTGAAGTCGGCCTCGATCCCGACGCCTCTGCCGCGCTCACCGTGGCCACCGTGGAAGGGGCGGTGCGACTGCTGCGGGAAAAGGGAGAAGCCCCTGAAGAACTCCGCCGCAAGGTGACCTCTCCGGGCGGAACCACCGCGGCGGCGGTAACGGTTCTGGAGGAAAATCAGGTCCGCAGGCACATTGTGGACGCCATCGCGGCAGCGGCCCGGCGGGCCGACGAACTGAGCCGGTAGGGACATGGCAGGTTTACATCTGCGGGGACAGGACTTATTTTTTGAGATTGACATAACCGGTCTCTGACGGACCGCTGATCATCAGCGGGACAGATCATCAAATGATGATTTCCTCAAGCGTCCCCTTCAGCGTCCAGTGACACATGATATTGATTCTGCCCCGATGCAGACAGAATACCCGAAGTGTTGACCATATGCATACAACATATCGAAGCCTGCTGTTTCTGCTCTTCTGCCTCCCGGTGCTGGCCGCCCCGCTCAACGTCCGGGCCCAGTTCTTCGGAGCCGGTGACCAGAAACCGGAGACAAATCCGTTTACCCTCCGTGCGGAC
>JBEPXL010000584.1:0-2994 GCA_041641935.1 Desulfobacteraceae bacterium
CCGATCTTGGCGATGACGATTGCGGAAAGATTGCGGCAGGAAGGGGAAATTAAAGGAAGACTGGAAGGGAGACTGGAAGGTTTCCAGAACGGTCAGTCTCAGCTCATTTTGAAACAGCTGAAAAAGCGGTTTGGTTCTCTTTCGCCTGAGATAGAACGCAAACTGAATGAATCCGGGGTGGATGTTCTGGACCGGTTCGGGGAATCCATTTTCGATTTTGAAAGCCTGGAAGATGCGGAAAAGTGGTGGGAAGATTTTGAAAAAGGCGGAAATGCATGAGCTGATATACCTGTTTTCCCAGAAAATCAACGCAATTTCCCTGATGAAGATGCATAAGTTGAAAAAGATGTACCTGCATGACTGCCTCTTTATAGCTCCTTCCATTCCTCCCTATTTCTCTTTACCCTCCGCTGCAACATTATGGTGATAACCGGGTTGAGAGCCGTCGTATCATGAATATGTTATGAAATGACATCATTTACGCACTGGACCGATACCGAATCTGAACCAATGGAATGGAGGAGGAGCATATGCGAGGCAAGGAAGGACGCAAAATGGTAGAGGCCGCCCTGGTGGGCGATACACGGCTGGTACAGAAATATCTGGATGAAGGCGTCCCGGCGGACAGCCGGGACGACGGCGGCTATACCGCCCTTCACAACGCCGCAACCCTCGGCAGCGAGGAAATGGTCAGTCTGCTCATCCGGGCGGGCGCCGATATCAACGCGGAAATCGAAAGCGATATCGACGCCGGAGGCGCAACTCCTTTGATGTGCGCGGCAATGGCTTCCCGCACCGAATCACCGTCCATTGTCTCGACACTGATTCAGGCCGGGGCCGATCCCAATGCACGGGATGCCGGGGGACGGACAGCTCTGATCTGGTGCGCCATGCGTTCCGGTGACGCCGGGATTGCACAGGCGCTGCTGGACGGCGGAGCCGACCCGAATGCAGAAGACAATACCCGCAGCACCGCCTATGCCCATGCCCGGTATGAGGGAAACAGTGACGTGGCCGACCTGCTGGAGACGATCACCACCAGCAAAAGCGGACAGTTCAGCATGGAGATCACCCGCGCGATCGCGGAGCGGAATCATGACCGGCTGGCCCGCCTGTTGAATGAGGGAGCGGATCCCGGCGGAACCGACCCGGACGGCACCACCCCACTGCAGATGGCGGCGGAACGCAGTGACCTGAAGGCGACGCAGGTTCTCCTCAAGGCAGGCGCCGATCCGGACCGGCATCTGGACGAGATGCCGACGGCGCTTCATCTGGCCGCCGCTGCCGGGGCCCTGGATGTGGTCATGGCACTGGTGGACGCCGGCGCCGATGTCAACATGACCAGTGAGGGCCTGACACCGCTCGATTATGCCCTGGAGGCCGGTCACGACCGGATTGCGGCATATCTGGAACAGAAAGGGGGAAAACGGTGGCAGGTGGAAAACGCGCGTGGACTTGCCACCCCGGATGTCAATGAATTCGCCCTGCTGATCAAAGCGCCGCTGGATCCGGTTTCGGAGGCGTTTGCCGATATCCGGTCCGCCCGGAAACTGGAAAAGGATATCGGCGGCAGACCGGTCGTCACCCCCGCGGAAGGGTACCTGTCGTTCCGGCTGAAAGGACATGAATGGACACTGATCGAGGCTCTCTACTATGATATAATGACCCAGGCCGGCCTGACGGAAAAGGATGCCCAGCGCCTTTCGGAACGTCTCGGTGCCCCGGTTATTTTTTTCCAGATGAGCGATACCGCCTATGCCATCGGTTACCGGTTCTATGAAAACGGCCAGGAGATCGAGTCCTTCAGCTTTTCGCCGGGGTACGGCGAATTCGAGGAACCGGAGGGGGATTACGGACCCGAAGAGACAGCCGAAGATCTGGAGGAAGACCTGGTGATCGAATTCGAATCCCAGCGGCGGACGGTGGAATCGGACCGCCTCAATGAAGGCTTCCGGTTTGTACACGATTTTCTGGTGGAACAGAACGCCTTTGTGCCCGGATGGAGCGAAACCAGCCGCATGTCCGGATCGGCAGGGGAAGAGCGGACCATCGAGCCGGTGGAAGGCTGTCCCCGGATTGATCTGATTGCTGTTCGATAGGATATGCTCTCCGGCAGCGGAACCAGATTCGGACAGGAACGACAATTTTGCAATTATATTTTCTGAAATACTACAAAACTGTTATCAGTCCTGATGCAGATATTTCCTCTGAATTAAAAGAACGCCTGTAATTCCATCCGGTTGAATCGTTATTTCTGTCATGGTATACAGATTGCATTATTCCTGAATATCCGGTACGGTCATTTATGGCCGGCCGGGTATCGGCAAATGTGATGAAGCACCGTCTGTTCACCGAGATAGCCTTAAGCGGAAGTTATTAATGCCGGAACAATCCACTACACAGGTTTACGAAGACGCTTCCAGAGTCCTCCGCCAGAAGCGGGAACAACTCACTGCGCAGTTTCTCCATGAGAAAATCCCCAACTTCATGGAGCTGAACACCCGGCTTCTGGATGATTACTTCTGCAAAAGTTTTGAGACCAGCATGGTCGGTCCCCGGATGGGAATCAACAAAAATCCCTATGTCATGATCGCCCTGGGCGGCTACGGCCGGCAGGAGCAGTGTGTCCAATCGGATGTGGATATCCTGTTTCTGTTCAAGCGGGAAATTCCCGAAAAGGCCGAAGCCCTGATCCGGGAAATCATCTTTCCGCTCTGGGACATCGGACTCGATATCGGTCATGCGACCCGGACCCTCAAGGACTGCACCAGCCTGGCCGTCAAGGACTTTGAAGTTCTCACCTCCCTTCTGGATGCCCGCTTTATCTGCGGCATGTCTCCTCTTTATTCCGAACTGATGGTTCAGCTCCGGGAAAAGGTGATCTTCCGGCGGGCCAACAAAATCGTGGACTGGCTGGTTCAGGCCAATCAGGAACGCCACCGGTATTTCGGGGATTCGGCCTATCTGCTGGAACCGAATCTGAAAGAAGGCCAG
>JBEPXL010000585.1:0-2253 GCA_041641935.1 Desulfobacteraceae bacterium
GATTTTTCTGCTCATAACGTGCCTCCTTGTATGATCGAAAACCGATACCTGACCTGAATCTGTACCAGAAACGGTCTCTCAGGTCAATCCTGCAGCGTCCGCCCGGCCTGCCGGTTTTTACTGGTTCGGGACGACGGGCTCATGGTTGACAATGCCCGTTCGTATTACTATAATCCGTATATTTAACGAATTTCCCCAAAACTGAGAAAGGATGAAGCGATTATGGCAGAAGGTGTAATGGATATAGACGACAGCAGCTTTGAGACAGAGGTATTGAAATCCGACAAACCGGTTCTGGTCGATTTCTGGGCGCCCTGGTGCGGCCCCTGTAAAGCGATCGGTCCGGTTGTGGAAGACCTGGCCAAGGAGTTCGGGGACAAGATCAAGTTTGCCAAATGCAATGTGGACGACAATCCGGTTACACCGGGCAAATACGGCATCCGTGCGATTCCGACGCTGATCTTCTTCAACAACGGGGAAGTCGCCAATCAGATTACCGGCATGGTCGCCAAGGCGAAACTCGAAGAAGCGATCAATCAGCTGGTCTGACGGTCGATCGCTTTTATGCCCCACACGGATTACGATCTGATCATAATCGGCGGCGGCCCTGCCGGATTGACCGCCGGGCTGTATGCGGCGCGGGCCCGTCTGAATGCGCTGCTGGTGGAACGATTGATGCCCGGCGGGCAGGTTTTTATTACCGACCGGATTGAAAATTACCCCGGATTTCCCCGGGGCATCACCGGCCCTGAACTGTCCCGGCTGATGCAGGAACAGGTCGAGCGGCTGGAACTGGAGATCGCCTACGACGAGGTACTCTCCACCGATCTCTCCGGTCCGGTCAAGACCCTTCAGATGAGTGAAAAAAGCCTCACGGCAAAGGCGGTGATCATTACGACCGGCGCCGCCCCCAGGCGGCTGGGGGTTCCGGGCGAGGATCAGTTTTTCGGCAAGGGGATTTCCTCCTGCGCCACCTGTGACGGTCCGTTTTACCGGGACGGTGTGGTGGCCGCTGTCGGAGGCGGCGATACCGCCGTCAAGGAGAGCATTTTTCTCACCCGGTTTGTCCGGAAGGTCTGCCTGATTCACCGGAGAGACGAGTTGCGGGCCGAGAAAATCCTGCAGGAACAGGCCCTTGCCAACGAAAAAATCGAAATCATATGGGACACCGTCGTCACCGGCGTAAGCGGCCTTGAACGGCTGGAGGCGGTTCATACCCGGAATGTCAAAACCGGAGAAAACCGCACCCTGACGGCAGACGCTTTTTTTGTATGGATCGGAATCCTGCCCAATGTCGACTGCCTCGGAACTGCCGTTGAACGGGATCCCTTCGGTTTTATCCGGGTTGACGCACGGATGCAGACCTCCGTGCCGGGTGTCTTTGCAGCCGGAGACGTGCGGGAGACGCCGTTACGACAGATTGCAACGGCAGTCGGTGACGCTGCGATCGCCGTCTTTTCGGCAGAACAGTATATAGAGAAGCTGGAACTATGAGAAAGATTATTACCCTGTCCGTTCTTTCCCTATTTTGCCTGACCGGCTGTGCCTGGTTTCAGGCCAAGGAAGAAAAAACCGCCATCGAACTGGCCAATGAGGGAATGGCACTGTTTGAAGACGGGAAGTACCGGAAAGCAATTGAATCATTTGAAAAACTGAAGGACTGGTATCCCTTCAGCCGGTATGCGAGTCTGGCGGAACTGAAAATGGCGGATTCCTATTTTGCCCTGGGGGAATACCAGGAAGCGATCTACATGTATGAGGAATTTGAAACACTGCACCCGCGCAATGAGGCGGTTCCGTATGTCATCTACCAGATCGGGCGGAGTTACTTTTCCCGCATGGAAAGCGTGGACCGGGATCAGACGCCCGTCCGGAAGGCGCTGGATACCTTTCAGCGGCTGATCCGGCAGTATCCCGACAGTGAGTATGCCGCAAAGGCCCGGAATCATGTGAAGATGTGCCAGAAGAACCTGGCCGGGCATGAGTTCTATGTGGGAATGTTTTACTTCAACAACAAACGCTACAAACCGGCCCTGAGCCGTTTTGAATCTCTTCTTGTCAATTACCCGGATGTGGGGAATTACCATCAGAAGGCGCTGGATTACATTGCACTCTGCAGACAGTCCCTGGATGAGAACGAAGAAGACGAAGAAAAAGTGGAATATGAGCCTTCTATCATAGAATAGAACATGACCGGTTTGCGGGCCATGCCTGTCCTGTCACAGGGACGGCGGAGGAAGGCATATACTGCAT
>JBEPXL010000585.1:2263-2985 GCA_041641935.1 Desulfobacteraceae bacterium
TGCGTCGATGAAGGATATACAGAGAGAGTGACAGATTTTTTCCGGGACAGCTGAACTTTATCCCGCAGGACAGCCGCCGGCTGTCCTTTTTTATATCCGTCGCCGAAAATTATCTTTACACTGCTGACGGAATGGCGTATATTCCCCGATTCTGATTTTGACAGGATAACTGATAAACATGAACAAAGGAGAGAATCATGTCCAAGATGTGTTCCATATGCGGAAAAAAACCGATGGTCGGCAGCAACGTCAGCCACGCACACAACGTGAACAAACGCCGCTTCAACCCCAACCTGCAGCGGGTCCGGGCCGACCTGGGCCGGGGAAAAACCCGCAGGATCGTCGCCTGTACCGAGTGCATCAAAACAGGCCGGGTGGCCAAAGCGTCCTAGGCGTCCAGGCGCTGCACATCGGTGATCAGCTTGACCCGCTTGATGGAAGCCAGCACCCGGTTGAGCTGGGCGGTATCCTTGATCGCCAGGGTAAAGGTACTGTCAACGGTTTTGTCTTCCCGGATCTCCGAATGGACGTTTAGAATATTGGCCCCGTTTTTGCTGATTTTGGCGGTGAGGTCGGCCAGCAGTCCAACCCGGTCGTGGGAACGGATCTGGATTTTGACCGGATACGTTTCACCGGAGCTGTCCTGCCATTCGACCTCTATCCGCCGCTCCGGGTTCATCTTGAGGGCATTCACGCAGTTGGTGCGGTGGATGGTCACCCCG
>JBEPXL010000586.1:0-2984 GCA_041641935.1 Desulfobacteraceae bacterium
CGCGCTATGTGGAATTTGTGGCGGAACTGCCCCGGAAAACCGACGGAACCGTGGACCGGGAAGAGGTGAAAGCACTGTATGGAAAATAAAAAAGAGCCGGACGGAATTGTCTACCATCCCATCGGTGTGATTCATACACCATTCAAAACACCGGAAGGAACCCCGATTCAGCCGCCGGGCGGAAAGGAAAATGAGGGGGTTGTGGAGGTCTTTCCGGCCTTTGTCGAAGGACTTGCGGATATTGAAGGATTTTCCCACATTTACCTGCTCTACCACTGCCACCGGACAAGCTCTTATTCCCTGCGGGTAAAGCCGTTTCTCGACGACCGGAAACACGGCCTGTTTGCCACACGGGCGCCGGCCCGTCCCAATGCCATCGGCATATCGGTGGTCCGGCTTCTGCGGGTGGAAGAGAACCGGCTGTATATCCGGGAGGTGGATATTGTGGACGGTACGCCGCTTCTGGACATCAAGCCTTATGTGCCGAAATTTGATATTCGTGCGGTGGAAAAGGCGGGCTGGCTGGAAAAAGGGTCGGAAAAAACAGAAACCGCCCGTGATGACGGGCGGTTTGCCAGTGATCCTGCAGAGGATCAGGAGAAAGGGTAAGTCTCAGGACTTCATCTGCTTCTTGAGCTTCTCTTCAATTTCGGCAAACAGATTCTTCCGGGCCTCGGCCTTCCGGGCCTGGTAATTTTCGATCTTCTGCTGGAAGCCCTTCTGAGCGTTCTGAAATTTTTCAATCTCTTCCCGGAGCCCCTCCTTTTCCCCGTTCCGGGGAAGCGCCTCTATCTTCAGATGATCCCTGATGAACAGACGGCTGCCGAATGGGCCTTCGACCATCTCGATGATTCCCATTTCATTCATTTTTTTACACAGAAACTGCGCATGTTCACTGGAAAAGGAGAGCATGTCACAGACAGCATCCACCGAGGGCGGCTGCTCATTCTGGTATTCCAGTATCCGGATGGCCGATACAACAAGATGGCTCTGGGTATATAGATTGTTTTGCTTCATATCTCTCCCCCGCTTTCAAAGACTCTCCTTGGAATTTCCGGATTCGCCGTACGGACGACAGGGCACAGACGGACTCAGACCGCAACCACAGGGCCGCTGAACAACCCTGACCCTGCCCCTGTCCCCGATTCTGATGACGGTGATTCCGCTTCTTGACATGTAATCCCGGGGAGAGTAACATTTCCAAAAGGCTTTATCAAGTTTGCTGTTCTATGGTGGCCACAGGCTCGGAGAAAGGGAATCCCTTGTCGTTCACACCAGTTTCGGAATCGGTGTATGCGGGAATGGCAGGGTGAAGTTTTACTTCATCGATGATCCCGTACTGGACAGAGATGTGGCGTATTTTTTTCTGTAAGTCGATCGAAAGGGGAGGATGATGACGGAAATTGTTGAGGTGAAAGCAAGGGAAGTTCTGGATTCACGGGGCAATCCCACCGTGGAAGTCGATGTCAAAACCGCCTGCGGCGCCATGGGCAGGGCCATTGTACCGTCAGGAGCCTCCACCGGCCAGCGGGAAGCCCTGGAGCTCCGGGATACCGACAGTGAGCGGTACGGCGGCAAAGGCGTTACAGCGGCAGTCAAGAATGTCATCAATGAAATCGCACCGGCGGTCCAGGGGATGGACGCTGCCGATCAGTATACGCTGGACCAGCGCATGATCGACCTGGACGCTACGGAAAACAAGTCGAACCTGGGGGCCAACGCGATTCTCGGGGTCTCCATGGCAGCGGCGCGGGCCGCAGCCGAGGCATACGGCATGAGCCTTTACCGGTATATCGGCGGCATCAACGCGCGGTATCTGCCGATTCCAATGATGAACGTGATCAACGGCGGGGCCCACGCCACCAACAATCTCGATATTCAGGAATTCATGATCATGCCCTTCGGCGCCACCAGTTTTACCGAAGCGCTCCGGATGGGAGCGGAAACCTTTCACGCGCTGAAGAAGATTCTGAAGGGCAAGGGCCTGAGTACCGGCGTCGGAGACGAGGGCGGCTTTGCACCGGATCTGGGGTCCAACGAAGAAGCGCTGAAATATATTATTGAGGCCATTCAGGCGGCGGGATATGAAGCGGGAAGCGATATCGGACTGGCCCTGGACGCTGCCGCCAGCGAGTTCTACGAGGACGGCAAGTATGTGTTCAAGTCGGAAAACAAAAGCCTGAGTGCCGCGGATCTGATCGATTACTATGGGGAACTGATCACGAAGTACCCGATCCTTTCCATTGAAGACGGGCTGGCCGAGAATGACTGGGACGGCTGGGCCGATCTGACGGAAAAGCTGGGAATGCAGACACAGATTGTCGGGGATGACCTGTTTGTGACCAATCCTGAAATCCTGGCCGAAGGAATCGACAAGGGGGTTGCCAATTCGATTCTGATCAAGCTGAACCAGATCGGAACAGTTTCCGAAACCCTCGAAGCCATTGACCTGGCGAAGCAGGCAGGCTATACCACAGTGATTTCCCATCGTTCCGGTGAGTCGGAGGATACCTTCATTTCCGATCTGGTGGTGGCCGTCAACGGCGGGCAGATCAAGACCGGGTCCATATCCCGTACCGACCGCATTGCAAAATACAACCAGCTGCTCCGGATCGAAGAGGAACTGGGCGACTACGGCAGGATCGCCGATTATATCTTCTTCACGGAATAATCACATCTTATCCCTCCCGGCACTGTCGGGGGGGATTTTGATTTCAGCCGCTGAAACATGCGCTGCCTGTAGATCATGGAAGCGTTCTGCATGTTTTTTGATGGGAGATCAAAATGCATATCGTTACTACATCCATAGAAAAAGAGGACATAAGAGATAAAGGTTTATGGTTTTTGAAGCATCTGGAAAATGAAGGTGTTGAAATTATGTCTCAGGAAGATATGGATGATTTAAAACTCCTGAAAGCGACCAGGGACGAAGAGAGTATCCCGTTTTCTGATTATCTCAACGATTGAAAATTCATATCAGAAAA
>JBEPXL010000587.1:0-2978 GCA_041641935.1 Desulfobacteraceae bacterium
GTTTCAATCCTTGTTGTGGTGGATTTAGATTCGCGACGCAGTGATACGATGCAGATGCCGATGTTCAGAGAAAGTTTCAATCCTTGTTGTGGTGGATTTAGATTCGCGACCGCATCTGAGCGGTAATATATGAAAAACCGGCGATCTACCTGCATTTCACATGCAATGCTTTCACCGATTTCATCCTTGTTTTCGTGGATTTCATGCCCTTCGTTCAGGCTCATTACATCCTTTTTCCAATAAAAACGAATCTCTTTTCAATACCTTATTGTCAAAGAGCATTCATGATCCAATAAATTACACACATTCAGAAAAACAACGACAGGATTTCATCCGAAACCAGATCCCTGTCAAACGCATTTCCAGCAGTTTTCACCTTTTTAAAATCTTCCGCACACATAGGAAAAATATACAACGAATCCGTCTTTTCGTCAATCAATTCCTCACATTGAACATGCAGTTCATCCAGCCGGTTCACCTCCACATCCCCCAGAAAAACACTCAACTGGACCCGATACAGCCCCGCATTCTTGCACAGCCTCGCCACCCTGTTTCTCACCTTGTCCTGCCGAATATCATACACCACCCACGTCAGCATGACGCTCCCCCTCCGTCTCCATCAGTTCCTCCATCGTCACCAGCGTGACCTCCTTGTCCCGCCCGATAAAACTGTTTGCCAGCCGGTGGCACTCAAACTCCATCACATTGCACAGCTTGATATTCCGCCCCCGATACCGCATCTTCTCCTCCATCGCCTTGTTCAACTCCTCCAGAAGCAACTGCTTTCCCTCCTTGTCCAGGGTTATCCCGTTGCGGATACTTCGGTACATGGACTGCTTCACCATCCGCCTGCTGAAGAGCGACACCACCACCTGGTCGATATAAATCCGGAACATTTCAATCACATCGAACACAAAAGAGCGCTTTCCGTAATTGTCCGTATGCAGAAAACCGATAAACGGATCAAGACCGGCCAGAATACACGCCCGTTCCACCCGCGAATAGAGAACGCCGTAGCCGTAATTCAGAAACGCATTGAACGGATCACGGGCAGGGCGGCGGGATCTGCCGGAAAACTTGTACTGGTCCGGCATGATGAAATTCAGCGCATCAAAATAAACCTTTCCGGCATGTGCCTCGGTGGAGAAAATCCTGTCCCGCACTTCCTCGATACGTTCTCCCTGCACCCCTTCCAGCTGGTTCCGGTACACCGACAGCTTTTCCGCGTACTCTTCAATCCGTTCCCGCTTCTTCTCGCGGGTCCGCTTCAATTTTTCCAGAAATTCCATCTGATGGGTCAGTTTTTCACCAATCCATGATTTCGCCAGTTCCAGCCCCTCCGGCCCATCAGAATAGACCAGCTGCTTCCGCCGGATGTAATTGGTGGAACCGAATCGCGAATGCCATATCCGCGAAAACGGTGAACCATACTGATCCAGAAAAATCACATCGATATTGTTTTCATAGGCCAGTTGAATGGCATCGGTCGAAATCAGAACAGCGGTGGTAATCAGAAGAGACTGGATTTTCCGCGCCGAAACCTCCTTTTTGACCTTGTCCACCGAAAACTCAAAACATTCGCCCCGCTTCCGGATACAGCTCCCGTAGCTGTTGATGACAATCTGCATTCTCCCCTCCTGTTCGGCTATTTTTCACACACAGACATTGCGGTAGGTGCAGTCTCCGCATTTGGACCGTGTCCGGGTTTTCCGCGGATAGTATCCCTTCTGAATCACCAGCAGCATTTCTTCGATTGTTCCGCGGAGCTGCTGAAAATCCTCATCCGTAAATTCAATACATTCCAGCCGGTTCCGTGACCGGGTATAGACAATGTAACCCCGGCTCACCGGTTTTCCGTAGTTTTCGGCGATCAGCAGCGCATAGGCCAGTGACTGGGTTTTCAGGGTCTTGAAATGCCGTTCCCTGTACTCCGCAAATTTGTAGTCCAGCGGAGCCATTGAGCCGTCCTCCAGTGTCAGCACTTCATCCACTATCCCCCGCAGGTGCAGCTTTTCGGAAGAGAGATACACCTCGATCTCCTTGTCCGTCACACCGATCCGTTTCCGCAGATAGTCCCTGTTGATCCGGGTTTTTTCGTCGTGGATCTGACGGCCTTTCATTACTTTGAAGCGTTTTTCCTGATGCTCTTCAATGTTGAGAGCGGTCATGAAATAGGTAAAACGCGGGCAGTACAGGTGCGAAATAATCTCGGATGGTGTCAGCAGTATCGTCATGGCAGAACTCCTGCAGCATATAAACGAATTGCCATAAACAGAAACGCAAGCCTCAAAATATCAGAATTCCTCCGTCAGATTCAGTATCGGCAAGGTCAAGACCACGTTCAGTCGAATAGTAATCCGATTTCAAAATCCAGTGATCAAAGCGATTTTCTGCAATGTCTTCCGGCCTGAATCCTGCTTTTGCGAAAATATTTACCGAAATATCGGCAATACGGCCTGCCAACTGCCGCCATGCTTCCCGGCGATCCCATCGGTCCTCTACCTTGTTTGCCGTTGCCATATCCCGAAGCAGATGTTCATCCTGCTCAATTACCAGAAAGGTATGCTGGCACTTTTCTTCCCCCCGCAGTATTTCCCGAACCGGCACATCACTCCGCCAGTATGCAAACCGCTCCAGATGAGCTGCCCCCGTATCCTTGCGCTGATTCAGACAGTCAAAATACAGCTCGGAAAGAGCAAGCGTTTCTTCCTCCGCCAGTGTTTCCCGGCATCCAACCACTTCACGGGTAACTGCAAGGTGGATCTGATCGTATATCATCTCGGAAAAACGGCGCCCCTGCTCATTAACAATATCCACTATCTCAACCGGTCGATGCGCCGCCTTTTCTCCTTCCCGATTACATCTTCCTGCAATCTGTACAAGACTGTCCCACGGTCCGAAATCCCGGATAATCCGGCTCATATCAATATCCACCCCGGCTTCTATGCACTGCGTTGAAACCACAATGCAGGGACCGC
>JBEPXL010000588.1:0-2942 GCA_041641935.1 Desulfobacteraceae bacterium
CCTGTCCCGGAACTGGGAGGGACGGCAGAATATCCGCCGTCTGCAGCAGGTCAAGAATGCCTTTGCCGCGTGGTCCCTGCTGCCGGATCAGCTGTTTGACCTCCGGGATGATCAACTGCGCCGGGAGCCGGCCCTCCGGATGCTGATGCAGGAGGCCCAGCCGTTCCTTCTCCACATTATCCGGGACACCCACCGCCTTATTGAAATCCAGAGCCGACGGGAACCGACCAGAGCCAATGTGGAGCTTCTGGAAGACATGGCCACTTTTCAGGCGTCGTTTTACGCGATGGTGGCGGGGCTTCGTGCCTATATCTCCACCCGGAGGCCCAGCTTCAGGTTCGAATACACCGCCAACATTGCCCTCAATGATGAACATCTCGAAAAACTGAGCCGGCGGCAGGAACAGTTCAATCCGGTGCAGCGGGCTGTTTTTGCGGAGATTCTCCGGAAGCGGGAGGCGTTTATCCGTCTCCCTGCAGGGATGTTTGAAACTCTGGAGGGAGAACATTCCCGCGAGGATCTCTATCTTTTCCGGACCGAAGCCGTTCCGCTGGCCGACGAGATGCTCCGGCTGCTGGACGAGATGATCCTTGACCAGCAGAACGCTCTCCAGTCGGATCTCTCCACCGGCGCCAGAGGGCTCGCCGCCGCCCGCTGGCAGACGCTTCTCGGCGGGGGAATGGCAATCATCTTCGGCATCAGTCTCTCCATCCTCCTGAGCCGGAACATGATCCGGCCCATCCGCCGGCTGACCACGGTCGCCGGCCGGATCCAGAAGGGCGATCTCCAGGCCCGGGCCCCGGTGGAATCCGGTGATGAAATCGGTCATCTGGCCGATGCCTTCAACCAGATGACCCGGCAGTTGAATACACTGCTTGCGGATCTCGGTCAGGCCAAAGAGGCGGCGGAATCGGCCAGTGAAGCCAAAAGCATCTTTCTGGCCAACATGAGCCACGAAATCCGAACCCCCATGAACGCCATTCTCGGATTCAGTGAAATTCTGCTGAAACAGACCCCTGATTCCCGCCAGCACGAGTATCTTGCCGGCATCCACAGCAGCGGAAAGACTCTGCTCCATCTGATGAACGAAATTCTCGACCTCTCCCGCATCGAGGCGGGAAGGATGGATATTCAGCCTGAGCCGGTCAATATCCGGCAGGTACTGGAGGAGGTCGTCCTTTTTTTTTCCGGAATTATGGAAGAAAAAAAACTTGCGTTCACACTTCATGTCGCCGATGATGTGGCCCACGGACTGCTCCTCGATGGATTCCGGATGAAGCAGATCGTTTCCAATCTGCTGGGAAACGCCGTCAAGTTTACACAGCAGGGGAGGGTGGCGGTATCCGTCTCTGCCCATGAAGAGAAGACGGAAGAGGCAGAAAGAGAATCATCACCGCAGATGACAAACCTTGTCATCGAGGTGGAAGATACCGGCATGGGCATTCCCGCGGACCAGCACCATCTGATTTTTGAAAGTTTTCAGCAGCAGAAAGGGCAGAAAGCGCGGGATTACGGCGGAACCGGACTGGGGCTTGCCATTACACGGCGGCTGGTGGAGATGATGAACGGCAGGATCACCGTTGCAAGCGAGGTGGGAAAGGGCAGCCGGTTCCGGGTGCAGCTTTCCCGTATCCCCGTGGTGGCGGCACCGGCGACGGTTCCGGTGATTGTGGAAGAACTGCAGGCCGGACCGGATGATTTTCCGGAGAGCGGAAACGGCGGGAGTGATTTCCCGGATGGTGATCCGCAGGGTGGCATCACGCCGGAACCGGTGGAAACCGGGGACAGCCGCGCATTCGAAGTCGCGGACATTCTCGAAAGGAAACTGACGCCCCGCTGGCAGGAAATCCACGATCTGTTTTTTATTGAGGATATCGCTGATTTTGCGTCACGTGTGAATACGCTGGCAGAACAGTACCCGCTGAAGCTCCTGTCCGACTACGGACGCAGGCTCTATGCCTGTTCGGAAACCAGCAACATCACCGAAATGGAAAAACTGCTGGCGGAATATCCGGAACTGGTGAAGCGGGTGAAGGCGGAAACCCTGTGGAAGAAAGGACGGACCGGCACTGTATGAGCGGTGAAATGCAGCAATCCATCCTGATTGTGGATGACAACGCCCAGAATCTTCAGGTACTGGCGGGGATGCTCCGCTCCAGAGACTACCGGATCGCCATTGTGCAGGACGGGCAGAAGGCGCTCAAGTTTGTGGACAGAAAAATGCCCGATCTGATTCTGCTGGATATTATGCTGCCGGGAATGGATGGATACGACGTCTGCAGGAAACTGAAAGAGAACGAACGGACCTGTGATATTCCGGTCATCTTCATCAGCGCCCTCAATGAAGTGCTCGACAAGGTCAAAAGTTTTTCCGTCGGGGGCGTGGATTATATTACAAAGCCCTTTCAGGGGGAGGAGGTGCTGGCCCGCGTGCGGACCCATCTGGCGCTGCGCCGTCTCCAGGTCCGTCTGGAAGAACAGAACGCCCGTCTCCAGAAGGCGCTGGAGGAAGTCCGGACCCTGCGCGGGATCCTGCCGATCTGTGCGTCCTGCAAGAAAATCCGCGATGACGAAGGATACTGGAAGCAGCTCGAAAGCTATTTCCTGAAAAATTCAGACATCAAATTCTCCCACAGCGTCTGCCCGGACTGCCTCAAAAAACTCTATCCGGACCTCGCAGACCGCGTCCTGCAAAAGTAGGGGAAAGTCCTTTTCTCCTCACGCAAACAGTTTTTTCCCCCAGTCCACCGACACCGCATACCGGATGCACCGTTCGAAAATCTCATACGTCAGTTCCGGACACTGCACGTTCCGCCGTTTCAGAATCGCATCGGCTTTTTCCGTGGTAAACCGGCGGGTATCCCGCAGATACGGCCCGTAGGTTTTCAGGTAGGAATCAAACAGGATTTCCAGCGCATTTTTCGGCTGATCCCGGAACGCAT
>JBEPXL010000589.1:0-2960 GCA_041641935.1 Desulfobacteraceae bacterium
TGGTTCTCTCTCTCTCTCTCTGCCGATGAATGTCCGTATCAGTCCTTGTCCGCCTTCAACACCGACAGAAACGCGGACTGGGGCAGCATCACCTGTCCCACCATTTTCATCCGTTTCTTTCCCTTTTTCTGCTTTTCCAGCAGCTTCCGCTTCCGGCTGATATCCCCGCCGTAGCATTTGGCGGTAACGTCCTTGCGGAAGGCCGATACGGTACTCCGGGCGATGATCTTGGCGCCGATGGCCCCCTGGATGGCGATCTTGAACATCTGCCGGGGGATTTCATCTTTCAGCGCCTCCACCGCCTGCCGGGCCCGCATCTCCGCCCGGTCCCGGTGAACGAGCTGGGAAAGGGCATCCACCTTTTCGCCGTTGATCAGGATATCGAGCTTGACCAGGTCGGTCTCCTGATATCCGGTCACTTCGTAATCGAAGGAGCCGTACCCCTGGGTCAGGGACTTGAGCTTGTCATAGAAATCGTAGACCACTTCGGCCAGGGGAATTTCGAAGACCATTTCCAGCCGGTCGCTGGTCAGGTACTGGTAATTCTTGTTGACCCCGCGGCGTTCCATGCAGAGGGTCATCACCGCTCCCATATACTGCTCCGGAACCATGATGGAGGCACGGATGTAGGGTTCCCGTGTGAGTTCTATTTTGCCGGGGTCCGGATAGAGGGCCGGATTGTCCACGATCATGGTTTCGCCGTCAGTCAGAACGACCTCATAGCGAACCGACGGCGCCGTCAGAATCAGGGACAGATCATACTCCCGTTCCAGCCGCTCCTGTACCACCTCCAGGTGAAGGAGCCCCAGAAAACCGCACCGGAATCCGAACCCCAGAGCGGCGGAGGTGTCCTTTTCGTAGATGAGGGAGGCGTCGTTCAGCTTCAGTTTTTCCAGTGCCGTCGCCAGATCTTCATAATCGTCCGATGCCACCGGATAGATGGAGGAGAAGACCACCGGCTTTGTCTCCCGGAAACCGGGGAGGGCCTTGTCGCAGGGCTGCTTTTTGTGGGTAATGGTATCGCCGGTGCTGGTATCGCTGACGGTCTTGATACCGGCCAGCATGTAGCCGACCTGTCCGGCCCGGAGTTCTTTCTGGGGAACCTTGAGCAGCTGGAAAATGCCCACCTCTTCCACTTTGTAGGTGGCATTGTTGGACATGAACTTGATCGTATCCCCGGCCCTGATCCGGCCGTCAATGACCCGGAAGTGGACCACGGTTCCCCGGAAGGGATCATAGTGAGAGTCGAAAATCAGTGCCTTCAGGGGGGCGCTGGCGTCTCCCCCGGGCGGCGGCAGGCGGTGAACGGCCGCTTCCAGAATCTCTTCGATGCCGATACCGTCCTTGGCCGAGGTGAGCAGGGCAGTGTCCGGATCGAGTCCCAGATCGTCGATGATCTGCCCCTTGACCCGTTCGATATCGGCCGAGGGCAGGTCAATCTTGTTGATGACGGGAATCACTTCCAGGTCATGCTCCATGGCCAGATAGAGATTGGCAAGGGTCTGGGCCTCGACGCCCTGGCTGGCGTCGATCAGCAGGAACGCTCCTTCACAGGAGGCCAGCGCCCGGGACACCTCATAGCTGAAATCGACATGGCCCGGGGTGTCGATCAGATTTAGAAAATACGGTTTGCCGTCCTTTGCGGTGTACGGGAGGCAGATGGTCTGGCTCTTGATGGTGATGCCCCGTTCCCGTTCAATATCCATTGTGTCGAGCAGCTGGTCGTGAAAATCCCGGTCCGATACAATATCCGTTGCCTGGATCAGCCGGTCGGACAGGGTCGATTTGCCATGATCGATATGTGCGATAATACTGAAATTGCGAATGTTCTCCATAAACTTTCATGTCCTCTGCGGACAGCTTGCCTCCGGGTAATCCTGCAGAAAGGCCGAGCGACGGAAGAGCGCCCGGCCTGTTTACTGCCGGGTTTCCGGCAATAAAACAAGTTCATTTTGTGACGGAAAAGTCAGTTGACATGGAACAACATTATGGTATATTCAAAAATTGTTTGTAAATAAGGCATCTTTTCTACCAGATTGCCGCTGACCCTGTCAACCCTGTACCCAGTCCGGAAGTGATCCATGACGGAAAAAGAACCCGCTGAAGAAATATCCCCGCAGGACATTCGGATCCTGATCGTGGATGACGATGCGACCGTCCGCCATCTGATGAACGAATTCATGGAGACAGTAGGGTATATCTCTTTCATGGCATCCAGCGGTGAAGAGGCGCTCGATTTCCTGAAGAATACCACGGTAGATGTGGTCATCACGGATATTATGATGCCCGGCATGGACGGCCTGGAACTGACGGAACTGATCCGGCAGAGCTATGATGCCGAAATCGTTGTCATGACCGGCTACAGTGGTGATTATTCCTATGAAGAGGTCATCAACAAGGGCGCCAGCGATTTCGTGTTCAAGCCGGTCCGGTTCGAGGAACTGCTGCTCCGCCTCAAGCGGGTTCTCAAGGAGCGCTACCTCAAGGAAGAACTGAAAAAACTCGCTATCACCGACGATCTGACCAAACTCTACAACGCCCGCCATTTCTACAAGCAGCTGCGGGCGGAAATCGACCGGTGTACCCGGTACGGGCGTCCCCTGTCCCTCCTGCTGATGGACATTGACCATTTCAAACGGTACAACGACAACTACGGCCATCTGGAAGGCAACAATGTCCTCATGTGGATGGGCAAGTGTATCCAGGCCTGCCTCCGGCGGATGGATTCGGGGTACCGGTACGGCGGCGAGGAGTTTACGGTGATCCTGCCGGAAACCACCGGCCAGGAGGCGGAAACGGTCGCCGGGCGCATTGCCACGGCCGTCTCGTCCCAGACCTTTACCCCCAAAGCCGGGGAACGGGTCAATATCACCGTCAGCATCGGTGTGACCGAATATGTGACCGGCGAAAAGCTGGAGGAATTCATCAAGCGGGCGGATATGGCCATGTTCGATTCCAAG
>JBEPXL010000590.1:0-2958 GCA_041641935.1 Desulfobacteraceae bacterium
CAATGGCAATGGTGTTACCGGTGTTGAGGCGGCAGGGACGCTGACAGGAGGACAACGGGGAGTTCATGGCAAAAAATCTTTTTAAATGGTTGACACGCTAAAAAATTGTCTGTATATATGGCGGCTGTGTCGGGGCGTAGCGCAGACTGGTAGCGCACTTGAATGGGGTTCAAGGGGTCGGAGGTTCAAATCCTCTCGCCCCGACCAGCAATTCTGAAGAAAAGGGGTCGGCCAGCATGGTCGGCCCTTTTTGTTTTTACGGGCTTATCCGGCCACAATCGCGCCCGCATTGTACAGATTCTGAAACGTCTCGACCACAACCGGGTCAAACTGTGTTCCGGCGCCGTTATAGATGGTTGCCAGCACCATTTCCTCTTCCATCTTTTTCCGGTACACCCGGTTTGACGCCATGGCATCATACACATCGGCGACCGTCAGAATCCGTGCCAGCAGCGGAATCCCCTCCCCCTTCAGGCCGTCGGGATAGCCGCTCCCGTCAAACCGCTCGTGATGGTGGCGGATAATCTGCTGTTCCCGTTCCCACAGCCCCAGCTGCCCGACAATATCCGCGCCGATCACGGCATGACGTTTTATGATATCATACTCCTCGTCGGTCAGACGCCCTGGCTTGAGCAAAATATGATCGGGGATACCGATTTTGCCGATATCATGAAGCGGTCCCGCTACCTCCAGAATGTCAATCTCCTCGGACCGGAGGCCCATCCGCTGTGCAATGGCGATGGCGATATCGGTCACCTGACGCGAATGTTCCTTGGTATAGAAATCCTTTGCTTCGATGGCCTGAACCAGTGCATCGAGGGTTGCCAGAAGATTTTCATAGATGTTTTCATACAGCGCAAGATTTTCAATGGCATAGGCGGCTCTGTTGATCATGAAGGAGAGATAGTAGAGGGTCTTGGCCGTCACCTCCGGGGCATCAGGCCGGTATGCAGCGGTCAGAACGCCGAAAATGCTGTCCCGGATCATCAGGGGGATCGCAATCATTGTTTCAAGATCCGGCGGCAGTTTCCGACCGCCGTTTCCGCCGGAAAGGATCACCGGCTCCTTGTCCCCGCTGCCGACAACCTCCATCAGCAGCCGCTCGACATCATTCCGGCGGATCGTACCGTCTCCTTCCGACCGGACCACCTCCCGGTTATCACCGCCGGAAAAGGCTGCCGTCATCTCGAAGGGCTGTTCGACCGAGGGATTGGCCACATAGAAGCGGGATTCATCGGCTGCCGCGATATTCAGGGTCATGTTCACCAGCCGGCGAAATACCTCGGAACTTTCCCGGATCATGGAAAAATCCTCCATAATCCGCGTCAGAATCTGAAGATCTTCCACCTTCTGCTGCAACTCCACGGTCACCTTTTCCAGGGCTTTCTTTTTTTCCACTTCCTGCTTCAGAAACAAATTGTCAATAAACAGTTCCCGTTCCCGCATCACGCCCTGAAGACAGACCAGCATCTGCGGCAGCGCCACCGGCTTGACCAGAAAATCGACCACGCCGTTTTTCAGTGTCCGGATGGTCTTGTCCATGGAAGGATAACCGGTCACCACAATCACCGGTATGGTCCTGTCGATGCGGCGGATCTGTTCGGCGAGTTCAAGACCGTCCATTTCCGGCATATTAATATCGGTAATGCAGCAGTCGATGTCCGTTTCCTTCATGATCGCAAGCGCTTCCGTACCGTTTTTTGCCGTTATGACGCTGTAACCATGCTGTGGAAAAAACTCACTGGCAATATTCAGCAGATCCTCCTCATCATCGACAAAAAGGATCGTCTCTTTTTGCTCTTCATTCATGGGATTTTCCTCGTAACTTATTAGAATCTCTACTCCGGCAGCGCGATCATCGGAAAGAAGATCCCAATGCTGCAGACATCTGCCATTGCTTTTTCGGAAATTTGCGCTATATTCCTTTGATCCTTCCCGGTTTCCGTACCGAGGATGTGAAACGAACGGCCTGCAGGTGCGCCATAATGAAAACTGACCCGGTCCGCAGCCATTTTCTGTTGCGTAACATCATAAGGATTTTCAACTTTTTTTCAAGCACTGTGACCGATATCCGGGATCGGGAAGCGTGATAAATTCCCTTGAAAACTGTGGTAAAGATCGCTATATTGCGCTGTGAACATCCACCTGTCCTGCTCTCGATGAACGATTCATACTGTGGTTCCAACGGGCTGTCTTCAACAGCGCAACCTCCGATGTTACAATTTCCGTCAACCTGAAGGCCCGAACGGCCCCTGTGACAGGTTTATAAAGAGACAAATGCCTGTATACGAATATACCGCTTTAAATACAAAAGGCAAGAACATATCCGGTATCATTGATGCCGAAAGTGCCTTTGTGGCCCGGCAGAAACTGCGGGGTTCAAAGATATACCCGGTCTCCATCAAGGAGACCCGCAGGACGACTTCCCCGAAAGAATCGCGCATTGCGGGACTTTCCCGATCGCTGACGCGTGTGCGTCCTGCGGAAGTCTCCCTCATGACACGCCAGCTGTCCACCCTGGTCGGGGCCGGGTTTCCACTGGTGAATGCCATCGATACCCTGCTTCCCCAGACCAAGTCACAGGGATTCAAACGGGTGCTGGCCCAGGTCAAGGACACCATTGTGGAAGGACAGAGTTTTGCCGATGCGCTCGCCCCCTATCCGGGTATCTTCTCGCCCCTTTATGTCAACATGGTGCGGGCCGGGGAATCTTCCGGAACCCTGGAGATTGTGCTGGAGCGTCTGGCCGAAATCACGGAAAAACAGCAGGCACTCACCAGCCGGATCCGGTCGGCCCTGGCGTACCCGGTCCTGATGGCGGTCATCGGGGTGCTGGTTCTCTTTTTTCTGATCGCCTTCATCGTACCGAGCATCGCCTCGATTTTCGACGACATGGGCCAGGCCCTTCCGCCCCCGACCCGGATACTGATCAGTCTCAGTGACATGTTCAAGGTGTAC
>JBEPXL010000591.1:0-2952 GCA_041641935.1 Desulfobacteraceae bacterium
GTGACTGAGCCAGGAGATTTCAAAGTGGACGGGAAAGTTAATATGGCTGATGCGATACTGGTATTGCAATGTGTTGCCGGAATCGATGAAGCTGACCCGGAACGATATTCCGACGCCGATGGTGATAAAAAGGCCGGTTTAGGGGATGCTGTATATGTGCTTCAAAAAGTAGCACGACTCCGGAATTAATCGTGGCGGTTGTGTTTCTGGAGAAAACTTAATGTGAAGAGAAGAAATCCTACTGGTCTTGATTCTCTGCAAAACACTGGAGCTTAAATCAGTCGATATGGAAAAGCGGGGTAACGTAAAAGATTTTGCTGACTCGTCCTTTCTCTGCAAAAAATTTGCTTCGAAATACTTCCGGCACTGGATCATATTGAGCCTGTTTTTTATTGTTTCTGCTGATCCTCTCCAGGCAGCGACTTTCCAGTTTGAGCGCCTCTGGCCTACTCTCAAGCAGCCCTGGTATTTTGCTTACCCTCAGGCAATCGCAACAGACAGCCAGGGATTTGTATACGTCACGGATACTGAGAACCACCGTGTAATTAAAATGACCGCCCAGGGGCAATTAATTTGTTCATGGGGCACGCAGGGAATCAGGGAGGGAGCTTTTGAATCTCCCAATGGGATTGCTGTGGATGCACTGGATCGAATATATGTATCCGATGAACTGTTGCCGCGCATTCAGATATTTTCGAGTAACGGTGAATTTTTACAGCAATGGTGGTGTGAAGATTCCGATGGAAAGGCTTTTTTCCCGAAGGGTATTGCCATTGATCCGGTCGGATGGATTTTTCTGACTGATAATAAAGATGAAAATGAGAGAATTTTACAATATACTTTGGATGGTAAATATGCAGGAGAATGGGGTGAACCGGGTTCTCAGGATGGTTTTTTTCAAGATCCTGCCGGTATTGCCACTGATGGAAAAGGCAAGGTATTTGTAGCAGATTCAGCGAATCATTGGATACAGATCTTTAAATATCAGAATAATGGCGGAACTCCTTCAGTTCAGTGTATAAATTCGATTGCCACGTTTAAAGATGGTAGTGAGACATTAAATAAACCCACCGGTATCGCTGTTCAAAACGGCAGGGTTTATGTAACGGATTCAGGAAATCATCGGGTCGTTGTTTTTGATGAAAACGGAAATTTTCTTCAACAGTGGAGCGTTTATGGCGGCAGGGAAGGCCAGTTTTCTCCTCCTTTGGGTATTGCAACTGCAAAGGAAGGCTTCATCTATGTGACTGGCCAGAGCAAAAGTCGAATACAGAAATTCTCCCCAGAAGGTCTCTTTCTGTCTTCCTGGCAGAGCATGGGCACGAAACCTGGAAAACTGCAGCGTCCTCGCGGCATCAGCACCGATGCCGATGGTAATTTATATGTAGCGGATAAAAATAATCACCGGATTCAGGTTTTCGATCCGGAAGGTAATCTCGTGCGGTATTGGGGAGAAAAAGGTGATAGAACCGGCTATTTTAATTACCCATTTGATGTTGTGATATCGGATAATCTCATTTATATCGCCGACACACAGAATTACCGCATACAGATTTTTACCCGCGCTGGAGAATTTCATAAGCAGTGGGGAGGGGTCGGGCCGAAAGGGGATAGCCCTTTCTCTCCGAAGAATCTTGCCATAGATTCGGATGGTGATATTTGGACCACTGATACTGAAAATGATCAAGTGCACCGATTTGACCCTTTAAACGGCTGGAAGGCCAGCTGGGGAGGGCGGGGCATAACGGATGGTCTTTTTTACGCCCCCCAGGGCATTGCCGTTGTGGAAGATACTGTTTGGGTTTCTGACCAATCCAATCGTATCCAGAAATTCAAGCGCAATGGTACGTTTATTGAATCTTTGAATCGCAGTGGAACTGATCCGGGCGAGATTTTCTTTCCGGCCGGTCTCTGGGCTGAAAAGGATCGGCTATATGTCGCTGATTCATGGAACAACAGGGTTCAGGTGTTCGATTCGGATTTTCGGCTTCTGGAAGTTATCGGCAAAATCGGAGCAGGCCCTGGGCAATTTAATTCTCCGACTGATTTATGCATCCACAATAACCGCCTCTATATAACCGATTCTGTGAACAACCGCATCCAGGTCTTCCGCCGTGTGGACACCCCCGCCTCCCGCAAGGCGATTATTGTAGCCGGCGGCGGCCCCTATCGCGGCAATCTGCTGTGGGACGCCACGCGGCTGAACGCCGGGTTTGCGGTGCGGGCACTGGCGTTTCAGGGATTTGCCGCCTCGGATATCCGCTATCTCACCTGGGACGACCAGTCCGATCTCGATTTTGACGGTCAGCCTGATCCCGTTTTTCCGCCGACCGCAGCGGAACTGGAATCCGCCGTCCAGTGGGCCGGAGACGCGGAACAGGTCGTTCTTTATCTGGTGAACCACGGCGGGGTGGACGATGACGGCGCCGGTGTGTTCCGCCTGGGACCGACCGAGAACCTGACCGGTTCGCAGCTTGGCGGCTGGCTGGACAGTATCCGGACCGACGGCAGACCCGAAATCATACTGGTGACGGATTTCTGTGCCGCCGGCCGGTTTCTGGAGGATGCAGCCGCTGCCGCTGCAGGTAACCATACCCTCATTTCCAGCACCACGGGTGATGAGGAAGCCCATTTTCTCAGTCAGGGAACCGGTTCGTTTTCCCACGGCTTCTGGACCGGCATCTTCAACGGAAGCGATATCCGGGATGCCTTCAATCAGGGACAGGAGGCCGTGGGCCGGGTGGCGCGGGAGAGAGAAACGGATTCGGAAGATTCCCCTCTCCAGCATCCGGTTCTGGACGTCAACGGCGACGGGCAGAATGATTTCAATGCTGACCCGCAGGCCGGGGTTGCCCGGTACATCGGCAATGCGACAACCGGAGCAGGTGCATCTGTACAACTCGGTACGCCGACCATCGAAACAGTGGAAGACGCCATCACCATTCGTGTGGA
>JBEPXL010000592.1:0-2951 GCA_041641935.1 Desulfobacteraceae bacterium
GACGATCGATCCGCCCCAGGATGTTCCGTGGGAAGGAATCGACGAGACCACCACAATCACTGTTTCGGCGGTCACAAAACTGACCAACTCCTTTACCCATGAAGAAGATTTCGTGCTTCGGGTGAATCCGATCAATGATCCTCCGATTATACAGGGAATCACCGAAGGCGAAGAGAAAGATACATTTGTCAATGTGCCGCTCAGCTTCAGTTTCACGCTGATCGATGTGGACGGCGAACCGGTCGGCGTCACCGTCACCTCCTCCAACGAAACCCTGATTCCGGTCGACAATATCGATATTGACGGACTGGACAATCAGAATACGGTTTCACCGGACCCGGTGATTGGCGCGACCCTGATCATGACCATCACACCGGAACAGAACCGCAACGGTTTCTCTACGATTACCATCACCGCAGATGACGGTATCTCGGAAGATACGGTCTCGTTTATCGTAAACGTCAATATCAGCGGATGTCCGATTATCACCAATGTGGATGACCTGACGGTGAACCGGAACGATCAGGATATACCGGTCTTCTTCAGCGTCACCGATGAAGAGGGCGGCATTCTGACCATCGATACGACTTCCAGCAATACCGGTCTGCTGCCGGACAGCGGAATGAGTCTGTCGGTTGTTTCTCCCGCAGGAGAATCTCTGGGTGCGGATGGCACTATTTTTACCGAGCCCAATGAGACGTTTATGTTCTCCCTGACCATGAACCCCAACACCAGTGCCTTCGGCGAAACCACCGTCACCATTACGGCGGTGGATGAAAGCCAGAAAAGCTGTCCGGAAACGTTCCGGCTCACCGTCCGTGAAGTGCTGCCCGGCGACGTCAACAACGACGGCACGGTCAACCTCACCGACGCGATTCTGGCCCTGCAGGTGCTCTCCGGTCTTACCCCGGCCGGCGTCACCGCCAAGGCGGATGTGAACGGCGATCTCCGGATCGGTCTGGAAGAAGTCGTCTACATCATGCAGTACGTCGCAGAACTCCGGTAGTCTCCCCTCCCTTCTGTTCCGTTCACGGATTTCATTCCGTGAGCGGAACAGAAAACCTCACAAATTCTTTCCTGCTCAAGGCGGCTGTTCGCGAAGCCGCCTTTTCTTTTTATGAAATACTGCATTTTACCTATTCCCTTTCCCGACCAATTGGGCTATGCTGTCGGATTGAATTATCCAGGATATTCAGCAGAAGCCTTGTCAACAGCCCTTTTTTCCGTTTCGACAGAAAAGGAACCATCTGTCTGTCAGAGCAATTCTTTCCCGTAGGACAACCCATTAGCAGCAGGATGTTTTGATCATGAACAAGTTACAGACATTTCGTGTACTCCCGGACATTCCCGATTCCCTGACCTTCCTTGAAGAACTTTCCCGTAACATCTGGTGGTGCTGGAACTATGAAGCCAGCGACCTGTTCCGCCGGGTTGACCCGCGGCTCTGGGAAAAGTGCGGCCGGAATCCCATCCGGTTTCTTACCATGGTTCCGCAGCCCCGTCTGGAAGAGCTGGCGGCAGACAAAAGTTTTCTGTCCCACCAGCAGCGGGTGAAAGATTACTATGAACGGCGGGTACTGACCCGGCTGAATGACAGGCAGGCATTTACCGGCGAAAAAGTCGTCGCCTACTTCTCCATGGAATTCGGCATCCACGAAAGCATTCCGCTGTTTGCCGGCGGGCTGGGCATTCTTGCGGGTGATCACCTGAAATCCTCTTCGGATCTGGAACTCCCCCTGGTCGGCGTGGGGCTTCTGTACCGGCAGGGATACTTTCGCCAGCGTCTGGATCAGGACGGCTGGCAGCAGGAAGAGTATCCCGAAACCGATATTTTTCTGCTGCCCGCCGAACGGGCGACAGACGAGCGGGGGGAAGCCCTTCGGGTGACCGTGGCCGGGCCGGACGGCGAAATTCATGCAGCAATCTGGCGGCTCAACGTCGGCTGCATTCCCCTCATTCTGCTGGACACCAACCTGGCGGAAAACAGCCCGGAAATCCGCGAAATCACCTCCAAGCTCTATATCGGCGACCAGAAGATGCGGATCGCCCAGGAGATGGTGCTGGGGATCGGCGGAATGCGGGCACTGAAGGCCCTGGGGATTGAACCGGCGGCCTGTCACATGAATGAAGGCCACTCCGCTTTTTCCAGCCTGGAACGTCTCGCCCAGGTGATGGAAGACCACAGGGTGGGCCTGAAAGCCGCCCTGGAAATTATTCCCCGGACCACCATATTCACCACCCATACCCCGGTCGCCGCCGGAAACGAAGAATTTCCGCCGGACATGATCCGCCCCTATCTGATTCCCCTGGAAAAACGGCTGGGTGTGTCTGCAGAAGAAATTCTTTCCTGGGGACAGCCGGGGGGATCCCACGGTCCGGTCTCCATGTTTGTGCTGGGGGCCCACATGGCCCAGTACCGAAACGGCGTCAGTGAACTCCACGGCCATGTGGCCCGCAAAATGTGGACCCATGTCTGGCCCGGCAGACCGGGCAACGAAATCCCCATCTCCCATGTCACCAACGGGGTTCACATTGCCTCCTTCATCTCACCGGAAATCGGCCAGCTGTTTGACCGCTACCTCGGACCCGGCTGGCAGCTGCAGCCGTCCAATCCGGAATATTCACAGCGGATTGATGATATTTTTGACGAAGAACTCTGGCGGTCCCATTCCATGAGCCGTTCCCGGCTGATCCGGACCTGCCGCCGCCTGATGGTACAGCAGTACCGGCGGCGGAACGCGCCCAAGGCGATCATGAAAGATGCGGAACTGGTGCTGGACCAGGACATCATGACCATCGCCTTTGCCCGGCGGTTTGCCACCTACAAGCGGGCCAATCTTCTCCTGCATGATCCGGAGCGGTTTGAAGCCATCCTCACCTCCAAAACCCGCCCGGTCCAGTTCATCTTTGCCGGAAAAGCCCATCCCCGGGACAATGAGGGGAAGGAACTG
>JBEPXL010000593.1:0-2950 GCA_041641935.1 Desulfobacteraceae bacterium
GGAGGCCCTGTTTCCGGTCATCAATGAACGGACCGCGCACCGGATGATGTGGTGTACCGACGACCGCCATCCCCATGACATTCTGGCGCAGGGTCATGTGGACCACATCGTCCGGAAGGCGATCCGACTGGGGCTGGACGCGGTAACAGCCATCCGGTTGGGAACCATCCACCCGGCCCGGTATTTCCGGATTCCGGACGCCGGGGCCGTGGCGCCGGGGTACCGCGCCGACCTGATCGTCTTCTCCGATCTGAAGGCCCCCGCACCGGAACGGGTCTATGCCGGCGGAATCCCCGTGGCAGAAGGGGGCGTCCTTTCTCCGGATATTGACTGGCCTGCGCCGGTACCCTTTCCGCCGTCGATGAACCTGTCGCCGGACCAGGTCGATTTTTCCATTCCCGCCGGGGGCGCCCGTGTCCGGGTCATTTCCGTCATACCGGATCAGGTCGTCACCGGGCAGACGGAGATGGCGGCACGGGTCCGGGACGGGATGGCCGTGTCGGATCCGTCCCGTGATCTTCTCAAGATCGCCGTTGTGGAGCGGTATACCGGCAGCGCCGGAACCGGAACCGGGTTCGTCACCGGGCTGGGACTGAAAAAAGGCGCGCTCGCATCCAGCGTGGCCCACGACTCCCATAACATTATCGTGGCGGGAACCCGTGACAGTGACATGAAGGCGGCCCTTTCCGCAGTGGTGCGCATGGGCGGCGGTCTGGCGGTGGCGTGTGACGGTGAAGTCCGGGCCGAACTGCCCCTCCCGATTGCCGGTCTCATGTCCGACGCGCCGGTGGGCGTCATCCGGGAACAGATGGATCATCTGACGGCCGCCGCACGGGAGCTGGGAACGCCGCTTCATGATCCCTTCATGGCTTTGGGATTTCTGGCCCTGCCGGTGATCCCGGCGCTGAAACTGACGGACAAAGGACTGGTGGATGTCACCCGGTTTGAAATCGTGCCGCTCTTTGTCCCGTAATCCGTTCATTCCCTTTCTGGTTCCGGATTGACAGGAAAATGGAATTGCGTCATAATGTATTTGTGTTAAATCTCGTTTTTATTCAGCAAACGGAATAACCATGCCACGGTAAACCATGCCAATGATGCAGGAGGTGTGACCATGAAAGAAGGGAAATGCCCGAAGTGCGGATCGACAGAGATATTCTCCGGTGCGGAGGTTGTGCTGAAGAAAGGACCGTTCGGCAGCAACGCCATTCCCATCAGCCTGACCTCCGTCGTGGCTCTGGACAACTATGTCTGTGGCGATTGCGGTATGCTGGAGAGCTATGTATCCGATCCGGTCAAACTGGCGGAAATCGCCAAGCGGTGGAAACGGGTCAATTCCGAAGAACCTGAAAAAACCGCGGCATCCTGAGCCGGAACGTTTCTTCCGGAATACCAGCGAATATGTATGGTCCTGCCCACGTAAAAGGAATCCGGCGTTTCGGCGCCATCAGCCGGGTACTGATCCGGCACGGGTTCGGTGATCTTCTGGACCGGCTCTTCAGCCGTTCCCCCGACGCCAGCCCCGATGATACCGCCGAAGCCGGGATTCCGCCCATCCGCTCTGTCTATCCGTCCCCGGTCCGGGTCCGGCGGGCCCTGGAGGAACTCGGTCCCAGTTTCATCAAGCTGGGGCAGCTGATGAGCGTCCGTGCCGATATCTTTCCGCCGGACTATATCGAAGAACTGAAGATCCTTCAGGACCGGGTTCCGCCGGTCTCCTTTGATCAGATCAGGGCTGCGGTCGAAACCGGCATCGGCGCGACCATCGAAACCTCCTTTGCCGACTTCTCGCAGAAATGTCTGGCGGCCGCCTCGGTGGCCCAGGTGCACCGGGCCCGGCTCATCACCGGAGAGGAAGTGGCCGTCAAGGTGGTGCGACCCGGCATTGCCGTAAAAATCCGCGAAGATATCCGGGTCATGTACTATTTTGCCCGGCGCTTTGAACAGTCCTTCGAGCTGGGCCGGATCATCGGCGCCGTCAATCTGGTGAAAGAGTTCGAGCGCACCATCTTCCGGGAACTGGACATGCACATCGAAGCCGGAAACATCGAGAAATTCCGGTCCTACTTCAGCGGAAGCGATGAAATCTATATTGCCGAAGTGTACTGGGATATGGTTTCAAAGTCGGTTCTGGTGATGGAGTTCATCCCCGGCATCAAAATGGACCAGGTTGCCGAGATCCGGGCCAGCGGCATCGATCCCGGGGAAGTGGCCATGATCGGCCTCCGTTCTTTTTCCCGTCAGCTGATGGAATTCGGATTCTTTCACGCCGATCCCCACCCCGGCAATACACTGGTCATGTACGACGGGCGGGTCAGCCTGGTCGATTTCGGCATGACCGGATATCTGGATGAAGAGACGATGATGCAGATCGCCAACCTGTTTCTGGGGTATGCCGAACACGACTATGACATGATCATGGTGGCCCTTGAGGATGCCGGCCTTGTCAACCCCGAGACAACGGATATGAAGTCCTTCAAGGCCGACCTGAAAGAGATGAGCGAGCCCTTTTACGGGCGCTCGCTGCAGACGATTTCGGTCCGGGATGTGCACGACCAGGTCATGCAGCTGATTTTCAAACACCGGATCCGCCTGCCCCGGAACCTTCTGCTGCTGTTCAAGACCTTTATCCAGACCGAAGGACTGGGAAAGATTCTGGGCAGCGACGCCAGTCTGCTGGAAGTGACCCGCCCCTACGCCAAAAAGCTGGTCCAGCGGGGATACGACGCCCGTAAACTGCTCCGGGGGATGGGCCGGGAAATGCGGAGTCTGGGGATTTACGCCCGACACATGCCCCGGTTCATCTACGACATTTTCAAACGGACGGCGGAAGGACGTCACGGCATCGAGGTCCGTCACAGCGGGTTTGAGCCGGTGCTGGGGAAATTTGAACGGGGCCTCAACCGGTTTACGGTGGGGCTGATCATCTCCGCCTCCACCATCGCCAGAT
>JBEPXL010000594.1:0-2950 GCA_041641935.1 Desulfobacteraceae bacterium
ACAAAGGTATTCTTCTGCAAGCAGCCCCATACCTGAACGTCAGGAGAGACCTGAAATGAGTTCAGTTGCCGCCGTGGCGGAAAGCCGGTGCAGAAAAACAACAGAATCTACGTAAGATGCTGGCAAATCAGGTGAAAAGGATGTGATAAACTGCTGAATCGTCAGAGAAAAGACGATACATAAAGGAGAGACGTGACGAAGGAATGAGAGTCGGATTGTGTGCAGTGCGGTCCGGGGGAAATGGAAACCCCCGCCAGGTGCCGTGTTGGCAGGTCTTTGAACCTATGGTTCAAATGGTAATGCCTTGTGACTTCTTTAGGCTTTTCTGTCTGATGGACAGAACATGCACACCAAAGCCAAGTAAGGCATATTTCCTTAAATCTGTTGGATCAAAGCGCATCTTCCAATCACGTACACGGCAGGGGAATAGGCAGCCATACATTCGCTGTATGACTTGGATGTAAATTAACCGTTTCCATCTGCATTGTCAAGGGCAAAAACCCTGTACCGGTGCGGACTGATGTCCCCCGATGATACAATTCACTGGACCGTCCCCGCCCGTAAGCGCCAGCATACTGCAGCAGCGTTTTCACCTGCTGCCGGTGCAGGTCGTCTGTCTGGGAGATCATCGATGATCCGGCATACGGGGCAGTATATATCGCAGTAAACGAATCCTGTTCTTTCAACCTTTATCTGTGCCGTTTCAACTTTGTATTCACGGCCACACAAACAGGTATCCTGTTTGGTGTTCCGTTCTTTTGACCGGTACGCCCACTTAAACAGGGGATCGTCCGGGCGAAGCATACAGTTTATTGACCTATATTCACCTCATATTTGTATCGGCCACTATACGCTTTCAGCTCCGGGAAAGTCAAGATTTTTTGCCGATTTCCCGGAGGTTCTCCCTGTGAACGGCGTTTTTCAGGACGAAACCCCATCATTATACGGGAAAACCGGCATAAAAAAAGGGTAAACCCTGAAAACAGGATCTACCCTTTGCTCATATCTTTCGGAGTACCTGACGAATAGAATCCGTTCAGGTATTCATGACATTTACAGCATCAATCAGGATGCTCTTCTGGAGCCGGCGACCCGGACCCGCTCAAGAGCTCTCTCCAGCGCCGCCCTTGCCCGTGTGAAATCGACTTCATCTTTCTGCTTTGCCTCTTCCAGACGTTTCTCGGCACGCGACAAAGCGGATTTCGCACGTTCAAGATCAATATCGCAACGCCGTTCCGCAGACTCCGCCAGAATCGTCACCTTGTCCGGAAGTGCCTCGGCAAATCCGCCGCTCACGAAGATACACCGTTCTGTCCCGCCGGCTTCTTTGTACCGAATCGCGCCGACTCTGAGTGTCGTCAGAAACGGGGTATGCCCCCGGAGTACACCGAACTCTCCCAGTGTACCCGGTGCCATGACAATCTGGACATCTTCATTCACGACGGATCTCTGTGGCGTCACGATTTCCAGCTTAATATTTTCGGCCATCGTTATCCTCGCTGATTTATTCGGAAGCCATTTCCCTGGCCCTCTCGATTACTTCCTCGATGCCCCCAACCATGTAGAACGCCTGCTCGGGAATACTGTCATGCTTACCATCGCAGATTTCCTTGAAGGCCCGGATGGTATCTTCAATCTTGACGTATTTACCCGCTTTGCCGGTGAAGGTCTCGGCAACGTGGAAGGGCTGGGAAAGGAACCGCTGGATTTTCCGGGCACGGGCCACGGTGACCTTGTCTTCGTCGGAAAGTTCCTCAATACCCAGAATAGCGATAATGTCCTGGAGTTCCTTGTATTTCTGGAGAATCTGCTGGACCTCCCGGGCAACCAGGTAATGCTCTTCGCCGATGTAGTTGGCGTCGAGAATACGGGAAGAGGAGTCAAGGGGATCCACTGCAGGGTAGATACCCAGCTCCGCAATCTGGCGGGAGAGAACAACGGTTCCATCCAGGTGGGCAAATGTTGTGGCCGGCGCAGGGTCGGTGAGGTCGTCAGCGGGAACGTACACACACTGAACCGCTGTAATGGATCCCTTGGTGGTGGAGGTAATCCGTTCCTGCAGGCCACCGAGATCGACGGCCAGCGTCGGCTGATAACCAACCGCGGAAGGCATCCGTCCCAGAAGGGCCGATACCTCGGAACCGGCCTGGGTAAACCGGAAGATGTTGTCGATGAAGATCAGCACGTCCTGTCCTTCTTCATCCCGGAAATATTCGGCGGCGGTCAGCGCAGACAGGGCCACCCGTGCGCGTGCGCCCGGGGGTTCTGTCATCTGGCCGTAGACCAGCGCAGCCTTGGGAAGAACGTTGGATTCCTTCATCTCGTGATAGAGGTCGTTTCCTTCACGGGTCCGTTCGCCCACGCCGGCGAAAACGGAAATACCGCCGTGCTGCATGGCGATGTTGTGAACCATCTCCATCATGATAACGGTCTTGCCCACACCTGCACCGCCGAACATGCCCATTTTACCACCACGCGGGAACGGAACCAGCAGGTCGATCACCTTTACACCGGTTTCCAGCACGCGAACGGTGGTATCCTGCTCCACAAATGCCGGGGCAGGACGGTGAATGGGCATGGTTTTTTCCTGGCTGATGGGGCCGAGACCGTCCACAGGACGTCCGACCACATTGAGTACCCGGCCCAGAGCGGCTTCGCCGACAGGCATCTGGATGGGCGCGCCGGTATCCTTGACCGGCATCCCCCGGACCAGACCGTCGGTAACGTCCATCGCGATGGTACGGACCACGTTGTCACCAAGGTGCTGGGCAACCTCTACGACCAGGTTGTCTTCTTCATCGTTGATCGTGGGGTTGGAAATCAGAAGCGCCGACAAGATTTCCGGAAGCTTTCCCTGCTCGAATTCAATGTCAACAACAGGTCCCATAACCTGCGTTATCTTTCCTATATTTTCTGCCATTTACTTGACCTCCGTAAGATCGGAAGAGCG
>JBEPXL010000595.1:0-2948 GCA_041641935.1 Desulfobacteraceae bacterium
ATCCGGTAGGCGTACCGGTTCTTTTCCGGCGCGCTGTAATTGAGTGCGGCAAAGGCAAAGCTGAAGACCGACTGGTCATGGGTCAGCACAATCTGCCGGGCCCGGCTGATATGCCGCTGCAGCGGTGCGTCGCCGCCGATGGGGACCGGGTGGTTGAAAATCTGAAAATCGGTCAGTACCACCGGCGGAATATTCGGATTTTCCCGGATCTCTTCGGGATGAAACCGGTTGAAGCCGCTGGTTCCGCCAAAATACATTTCACCGCTGCGTGCCCGGCAGGCCGAGTGGAGCCGGAAGGTCATCCCCTGCAGCCCGTCACCGGCATCAAAATTCCGGAAAGTTTCAAGTTCCGGATCAAACCGGGAAATCCCTTTGTTGGTGCTGATCCAGAGCATTCCCTGCCGGTCTTCCAGAATCCCCAGAATGTAGTTGTTGGGCAGGCCGTCTTCCACGGTATACCGGGTGAACGTGCCGGTTTCCCGGTGGAACCGGTTCAGACCGCCCGCCGTCGCCACCCACAGCCGTTCACGGCTGTCTTCATAAACCGCCACAGATGATGGATGGCTGATGCTGTCCGGATCATTGCTGTCATGGCGATAGTGAAAGAACTGCTCCGTTTGCGGATCGAACCGGTCCAGAGCGCCGAGAAGGGCAATCCAGAGAATCCCCCGGCTGTCTTCATGGATGTCCATAATCCGGTCATCGGCGGGGGTGTCGGGATTCTGTGGATCATGGCGGTAGTGGACAAAGGTTTCCGTCTCCGGATCAAACCGGTTGAGCCCCCCGCCCCAGGTCCCGACCCACAGGGTGTGATCGCTGTCCTGGAAAATCGCGGTGATGATATCACTGCTGATGCTGTCCGGATCATCCCTGCTGAAGGTATACTGACGGAAGGTTTCCGTCTGCGGATCAAACCGGTTGAGCCCGCCGCCCCAGGTGCCGGCCCAGATCATTCCATTCCGGTCTTCCATTACCCGGAAGACATGAAGGTGGCTCAGGCGGTCAGCGCTCCCGTCCGTCAGATAGTGGATAAACAGCCCCGTATCCGGATCGAACCGGTTCAGCCCTCCGCCGGTCAGGCCGAACCAGATCATTCCGTTCCGGTCTTCCATGATTTCATTGATGACGTTGCTGGCAGGCCCCTCGGCAGAGCCTCCATGATACAGGTAATGATCGAATTTACTGGACCAGGGGTCCACTTTGCTGACCCCGTTTCCCGCCGTGCCGATCCAGAGAATGCCGCTGCGATCTTCCAGAAATGAAAACGGCGTATCATCTGAAAGGCTGTAGGGATTCGCGGGCGTATATTTGTACCGGCAGAACCTGCCTGTTTCAGGGTCAAGCCGGTTCAGACCGCCGCCGAAAGTCCCGATCCAGAGGCGGTTTCTGCTGTCCTTCCGGATAAAGGTGACACTGTTGTTGCTGAGGCTGTGCGGATCATCTTTATCGTGGAAAAAGTGTTCGGAAGTTCCCGTCGCCGGATGGAACCGGTTCAGCCCCCTGTCCGTGCCGATCCAGAGGGTTTCATTGCTTCCTTCATATATATCCAGTACATTGTCGTGGCTGAGGCTTTCCGGATCCTCCGGATCATGCCGGTAATGAAGAAACGCGCCGGTGCGCGGAACAAAACGGTTCACACCGCGGCTGGTTCCCACCCAGAGGGTTCCCCGGCTGTCTTCATAGACCGATTCAACGATGTTGCTGCTCAGACTGTCCGGATTCCCCGGATCATGGGAGTAGTAAACGGATTCGGACGTAGAAGGGTCAAACCTTACCAGTCCCCGATCTCTTGTTCCGAGCCAGAGATCGCCATTGCGGTCCTGACAGATGGCCCTGATCCGGTGCCGGCCATCATCCAGATACCGGACAAAGGTATTCTTCTCCGGATCGAACCGGTTCAGCCCGTTCTGGGTACCGAACCAGAGGGTTCCGGAACGGTCCTCCAGTGCGGTATTCACGATACTGCTGCTCAGGCTGGACAGATCCCCGGCCTCGGGCCGGAAGACGCTAAACGTGTAACCGTCGTAGCGGTTCAGTCCGTCGGCCGTTCCGAACCAGAGAAAGCCTGTGCTGTCCTGGAGAATGGAGCGGACGTAGCAGGAAGAAAGACCGTCATCCGGTGTAACATGAAGAAATTTCAGATCGTCCGGGCCTGCCGCGAAAACCGGCTGCGACATCACCAGAACAGCAAATCCGATCAACATCCGGAAGATTTGCCGGAAAACTTGTATGATGATGGGCATTCTGTTTCTCTGCGTCGGGATTTTTCTCGGTTGTTTCTGTCCGGCGGAAGTCCGGTTGCGGAACGGGCGGCTGGCAGCGTCATCATGCTGTCATGATTCCTGATCAGCAGAAGAAGGATGTGAGAGTCAACTTGCCGGAACAGAACTGCAGACATCTCCACAGGTCTGTCACTGCAATGTCCACCGTCGCAACCAGAACGGTATGGCATCTCCCCCTCTGCAGAGGGATACGCCCTGGTTGTCAGGCTGCAGCGACAGAAAGCAATGGAAAATTCAAAAAAATATAACGGGAACAATAGCCAAAAATGAAACGACTGGCAATGATTATATCAGCGGTAACGGAAGAGAGGAAGAAAAGCGTTATGAGCGGCAAAGAAGATGCCCGGCCTGAACGGAACCGGGCATCGGAGAGAAAAAATGAGTGGAGTGAGCCGTTTTATGCCGAACAGCGGCATTGACAGTGGACCTGTTTCATTCTGCAGACCGATTCGTGTTCCCTGGAACGGATACATTGCTGGTAGGAAGATTCACAATCCCGGCTGCATATATTTTTTTCAGACTGTTCTGCCATGATATCACCTCATTTGCTTTTGGTTACGCGAACAAAATATGCAGGACCATACTGAAATATAAGTCCTGTACAGACAGATGCAACCGGCTGTCTTCCCGATCTGCAGATGCTGCAGCTACTCCACCGGGGTAAGA
>JBEPXL010000596.1:0-2944 GCA_041641935.1 Desulfobacteraceae bacterium
CGTGGCAAACCATGCCTGGTGGGACGCGGTATGGGTAAACTGGAAGGGACCGGCCACGTCTCCGGCACAGAAGATGTTGGGGAAATTTGTCTGCAGGAACTCATTGGGATGAAGGGTTCCGCGGTCGGCGATTTTCACGCCCAGTTCTTCCAGACCGAATCCCCTGCTGTTGGGCGCACGGCCCACCGCCACCAGGATTTCATCAAATTCCACCCGGACCTCTTCTCCGTTGTGTTCACAGACCAGGATTTTCCGGTCCCCTTCCTGCACCACCGATTTGGCCTTGTGATTGGTGAGGACATCGACGCCCTCCCCCTGAAACTTCTTCCGGGTGAACTCGGATACTTCCTCGTCTTCCCGGGACAGAATCCGGGGGCCCATCTCCACCTGGGAGACGCGGGAACCGAGCCGGGCGAAAGCCTGGGTCATTTCACTGCCGATGGGGCCGCCGCCGAGAACCACCAGCCGTCCGGGCAGTTCCCGGAGCTGCCAGAGGGTGTCCGACGTCAGATACCGCACCTGGTCCAGGCCGGGAATGGGCGGTACAAAAGGCCGTGCGCCGGTGGCGACGACGATGCTCCGGGTCCGCAGGGTTCTGCCGTTCACTTCGACGGTGTAGGGAGACGTGACCTTCGCCTCCCCCTGGATCACCTCCACCCCGAGCCGGGTATACCGTTCCACCGAGTCGTGGGGTTCCACCTTTTTGATGACGCCGTGGACCCGGTCCATGACCTCGGCAAAATCGAAATCGACACGGGCCTCCCTGAAGCCGAACTCCCGGGCCCGTTTCATGTAGGAGAGCATCTTGGCCGAGCGGATCAGGGCCTTGCTGGGAACGCATCCGGTGTTGAGACAGTCGCCGCCCATTTTCTCCTTTTCCACCAGGGCGACTTTTGCCCGCACCGCCGCAGCAATGTAGGCCGACACCAGCCCGGCCGAGCCGGCGCCGATGACGACGACATTGTAATCGAACTTGTCCGGTTTTTCATACGGGGACAGCACCTTGCGGGCCTTGATGAACCGGACCAGGTATTTGGCGATCCAGGGGAAGATCCCCAGCAGGACAAAGGAGAAGATCAGGTCCGGCGACAGGATACCGCCCAGGGATTCGATCTCCGCCAGCTGGGTACCGGCGTTGACATAGACCATTGTGCCGGGGAGCATCCCGATCTGGCTGACAATATAATAGGTAAGGGTGCGGATGGGGGTGAGCCCCATCACCAGATTGATGACGAAGAAGGGAAAGATGGGAACCAGCCGGAGGGTGAAGAGGTAAAACGCGCCGTCGCGCTCAATGCCTTCGTTAATGGCCTTGAGCCGGTCGCCGAATTTTTTCTGGACGTAGTCCCGGAGGAGGAACCGTGAAGCGAGAAAGGCCAGGGTCGCGCCGATGGTGCTGGCAAAGGAGATGACAATCACGCCGACCCAGAACCCGAACAGCGCCCCGCCGGCCAGGGTCATGACCGCCGCACCGGGAAGGGAAAGCGCGGTGACGAGGATGTAGATGCCCATGTACATGGCGATGGTCAGTGCGGTATGGGCACTGTAGTATTCCCGGAAGTCCTGGTGGCGGGATTTGAGCTGCTGGAGGGTGAAATACTGTTCCAGATCGAACGCGAAAAAAGCGATGACAGCGATCGCCACAACCGCGATGATCACGATGCGGGTCAGGGTTTTCTGTTTCATGGCACACCATCCTTTCGGTTCAATGAATATCTGCAGGCCCCGGCGGGCCGTGTTTTCCGATCTTTCTGTCCTGTAGTCGACAAAATCCGGCGTTCATCACAGACCGGGATGGTTTTGCTGTCATCACCGGATCGTTCCGCTGCACCTGCTGTTCAAGGTAACGAGCCGGTGAATGGGCGTCAACCTCTCTCCGTCACGGTTTCCGATGCTTCACTGTTCAGAAATTCCCGCAGACGCTGAATATGGTGTTTTTCCTCGGCGATGATCTTTTTCAACTGCTTCAGGGATGCTTCCTCCTGAAGAAAGGGTTCCAGCATTTCATAGAAAAGGACTGTATCTTCCTCAAACTCTATAAACACACGGATCAGTTCATCGATACCGCTGATCCGGGAAAAGTCGACATCCTTCAGGGAAAAACTCTGATCGCCGATCATATCCTGAAAGACCTCCTTCTGCATCTCCCGGGCCACGGGGTTGTCCGGTCGTGATGACAGATCGTTTTTCAGGTTTTCAAACCACCCGGCATGTTGATTCTCTTCGGTGCTGATCCACTGGAGCATTTTCACAAATTCCGGTGTATCGATCTCTTTCATGGCTTTCCGGTAAATCGCTTCGCCATTCTGTTCCAGACGGATGGCAATATCCAGTATTTCTTCCGCGCTGAACATGGTGATCCTCCTTACCCGTTTTGGATATGCTGTTGAAACAGTTCATTTTAATTTTTTCCACTGGCCTTGCAGTATACCATGATTCTGCAAAAAATAAAGTCATCCTGCCGCAGTCCGTGACGCAAAATGTGCCGGTGTAACGGGAACGAAGAATACGATTCCCCTTACCCGAATTCCGGACGAAACAGGCACAAATGACACAACTAACCATTTTTAAACTTGCATTACAGGGGCGGATGGTTATACTCTGCGCTGTTTTTTTACCCTTTGGCAACAGGAAAAGAAGAGAGACAATGAGCAACACAATTCAGAATGAAAGTTTACGAAATATCGCCATCATCGCCCACGTCGACCACGGCAAGACGACCCTGGTGGATGCCATGTTCACCCAGAGCGGGCTGTTCCGGGAGGGGCAGGAACTGAGTGAACGGATGATGGACACCATGGACCTGGAACGGGAACGCGGCATCACCATCGCCGCGAAAAACTGTTCCGTGATCCGGGAAGGCATCAAGATCAACATCATCGACACCCCCGGCCATGCCGATTTCGGCGGCGAGGTGGAACGGGCGCTCTCGATGGTGGACGGC
>JBEPXL010000597.1:0-2923 GCA_041641935.1 Desulfobacteraceae bacterium
CGGTACGTCCCACCTGCACGTCGATTCCCAGCAACCGGGTTGTTTCCTGTGTCGCTTCAAACTTCCAGGCGATGGCCCACCGGGGGCTCCGGGAGCGGACCCCCAGTTCTTTCTGAATCGCCAGATCGTCCACCTTGACCACCATGCCGTCGATTTCATAGCCGAGGCTGTGCCGTTTCTGCGCCAGTTCCTGATAGTAGGCAATGACGTCAGTGATCGGAACCTGGGGCCGGGTCAGCGGATTGATCCGGAAGCCGTGTTCCTTGAGAGTGGAAAGGATTTCCCAGTGAGCGGAAAATTCTGCTCCTGCCACCTGGCCGATGCCGTAGGCGAAGAAGTCCAGAGGCCGCTTTGCCGTAATGCGGGAGTCGAGCTGGCGGAGGGAACCGGCGGCTGCGTTGCGGGGATTGGCAAAGGGCTGCTGGTCCTGTTCAAGCCGTTCTTTGTTGAGCCGCCTGAACTCATTCAGGCCGATAAAGACCTCGCCCCGTACTTCCAGCCGGGACGGCACGGCATCGGCTTTTCCTTTTCGCAGGACCAGCGGAATGGAGCGGATGGTGCGGACGTTTTCGGTAATGACCTCGCCCATGATGCCGTCTCCGCGGGTGGAGGCCAGGGTGAGGCGACCGTCTTCATAGACCAGTTCCACGGCCAGTCCATCCAGTTTGGGTTCGGCGGTGTAGAGAACCTGCGTGTCGGTTTCCATTTTCCGGCGGACCCGCCGGTCAAAGTCGTGCATGTCTCCTTCACTGAACCCGTTGTCCAGGCTCAGCATGGGGAGGGTATGGGCGACTGTATTGAACTTCGACAGGGGGGGCGCGCCCACACGGAGGGTAGGGGAATCCGGACTTGCCAGTTCCGGACGGGCTTTTTCCAGCCCCGTCAGTTCCTGCATCATCCGGTCATATTCGGCGTCGGAAATCTCCGGATCATCCAGAACATAGTACCGGTAATTGTGACGGTGGAGTTCCCGGCGAAGCTCTTCCACCCGTGCGAGCGTCTCCGGACTGGTGCCGGCGTTTACGGTTTCGTCTGACATAGGGACTGTATCACCTCGATCACCGCACTGCGGTGCTGTTTGAACCGGTGGCTGGTAAAGCCCGGCCGCCAGGTAAAATCCGACAGATCGTCGGACACCACCAGGACCGCTCCGGCCCGGATGCCCCGGAACCGGGCCACAGTAAAAAGGGCCGAGAGTTCCATCTCCACTGCCTGTGTACCGATGTTCCGGAAGTGTTCCACCTTTTCCCGGGTTTCCCGGTAGACGGCGTCGGTGGTCCAGACAGTTCCGGAACGGAACGGCAGCTCCCGTTCCCGGAAGGCTTCGGTCAGGCGTGCGGTCAGCTGGGGATCGGCGTCCGCCGTTTCGCCTGTTGCCGTTCCGTAGTGGGGTGAGGTTCCTTCATCGACCACCGCACCGGCCGCCACCAGAATATCACCGGTTTCCAGGGAAGGATCAATGGCCCCGCACCAGCCGACATAGACGACTTCCCGGACGCCCCAGGCGATGAGGGATTCCAGCACCAGGGTCGCATACGGCGCGCCCACCACCGGCCCGGCCACGGAAAAGCGTTCTGCCTTCCCCGCCGACGGAAAGACCTTGCTCATCATCAGGCGTACCGGCCGGTCCGCCAGATTCAGATGTCCGCACAGCCGTTTGAAATCCCCGCCGCTGCTGACCATGACCGCAAAGGGGCCCAGATCCGGTATGTGTTCGGCCCGCGCCGGGTTGATAATCGCCGTATCCCGGTCCATGATCGGGAACTCAGGCCGGTCCGGCCATTTCGGTGAGTTCATCCTTGACCTCGTCGATGATGTCGTAGAACCACATCAGGTCTTCAACGGTCAGCCGTCCAGCCTTGCGCTGACTTTCCGATCCGTCTTTCTTGATGACGACCCGGGGGCCGATCTGGACCTTGGGTTCTCCTTCACCGTACTGATGAATGGCGACTACCAGTCCTGTTTCTTCACAGCGCCATGATTTCAACACCTTGTCTTTGGATGGATCAAAAGCCATAGAAATCTGTTCTCCTTTTTCTTTCCTGTTCCCTTTTGGCGAAAACAGGCTGATCTGCCTATTTTATCAGGTCTGTTGTCAGGTTGTGATTCTGGAAAAGTCAGCAAATTTTCCGAAAAGATCCGCGATCTGCCCCAGGAGGGCCAGCCGGTTGTTCCGGACCGTTTCATCCTCGGCCATGACCATGACGCCGTCAAAAAATTCATCCACCGGTTTTTTGAGGGAGGCGATCTCCAGCAGCGCCGGTTCAAAATCCCCCCGCTCCAGATGGGCCAGCACCCGTTTCCGGACCGCCTGGAATCCGACCCACAGGGTCCGTTCGCAGTCCGCTTCAAAGAGATTCTCATCCACCGTTTCGGCCCCTTTGCCCCCGGCACTCTTCCGGATAATGTTGACCACCCGCTTGAAGGCCACCGCCAGGGGATCGAAGTCCGGTTCGGCCTTCAGTTTTTCCAGGGCCGCCACCCGCTGCCATACATGGGGTACATGATCCACCGACACATCGATGACCGCCGCAGTCACGTCTCTTGCGAAGCCTTCTTCCGTCAGGATATGGGACATCCGGTTTTTGAGGAATTCATAGACCGCTTCCATCGTTTCATCCGGGGAGCGGTCGCTTCTGTCGGAAAACTGCATCACACTTTCCCGGATCAGATCCATCAGCGGTACGCCGAATCCTTTGTCATGCATAATCTGGAGCAGGCCGATTCCCTGCCGCCGGAGGGCATAGGGATCGGAGGCTCCGGTGGGAATCAGGCCCACGCTGAAGCAGCCGCAGATGGCGTCGATCTTGTCGGCGACGGCAAGAACCGCGCCGGTATCCGTCTCGGGAAGTCTGCCGCCGGAATGGGTGGGGCGGTAATGTTCCTCGATGGCGGTGGCCACATCCGGTTCCTCTCCGGCTAT
>JBEPXL010000598.1:0-2941 GCA_041641935.1 Desulfobacteraceae bacterium
TCTGCTTCAGCTTCATGCCGTTCTGCCGGGCTCGTTCTTCCAGAAACGTCCGGACCAGAACCGGAATATCCTCCCGCCGTTCCCGCAGGGGCGGTACATAGATGGGAATCTGGTTGAGCCGGTAGTAGAGATCTTCCCGGAATGTCCCTTTTTCGATTTCGGCCTCCAGATCCTTGTTGCTTGCCGCAATGACCCGGACATCCACACGGATGGTCCTGCCGCCGCCGACCCGCTGAAATTTCTGTTCCTGCAGCACCCGCAGCAGCTTTGCCTGGGCCGACAGACTCATGTCCCCGATCTCGTCCAGAAACAGTGTACCGCTCTGGGCCATCTCGAACCGGCCCCGCCGCCGTGCCTCTGCGCCTTCAAAGGCGCCTTTTTCATGTCCGAACAGGATATTTTCCAGCTGCTCATCCGGAACGGCCGCGCAGTTGACATCGATGAGCGGCTGTTCCGCCCGCTGGCTCAGCTGATGAAGGGTCCGGGCCACCAGTTCCTTGCCGGTTCCGTTTTCACCGGTGATCATGATCCAGGATTCCGTCGGGGCCACCACCGCGATCTGCTTCTTCAGTTCCATCAGGGCGGGGCTGTTTCCGTTCAGGGAATGCTTTTCGATGGTCTTCTTGCGGAGAAACCGGTTTTCCTCCTCCAGCCGCCGGAAATTGAGGGCATTGTTGATATCCACAATCACCTTGTCGATGGAAAGCGGCTTTTCAATCAGGTCAAATGCCCCCAGTTTGGTCGCCCGGACAGCCGTTTCGATGTTGCCGTGACCGGTAATGATAATCACCTGGAGAAAGGGATTGTTCTTCTTGATCTCCTTCAGGGTTTCAATGCCGTCAATGCCCGGCATCCAGATATCCAGCAGAACCAGATCCGGCGCTTCGGCCTCGATCTGCTTGAGCCCCTCGTACCCGTTGGATGCGGTCAGCACTTCAAACCCTTCATCGGAAAGAAGCCCGCTCAGGGACTGGAGAATCATCGGCTCATCATCAACGATCAGAACGGTGGGAAACATATACACTCCTTGTGGTACTGCAAGTCTGCAGGCGGCACTTGATATTTCCGGTCACTTCAGCGGATATATTGTATTTCCTTGATAGCACAGGTGAAACTATTTTCGAAGGAGTTTTGTTGCCTTCTGATATCGGATCAGACGGGCAATGATGTCCGCAGAACTGCATCAGCCTGAACACTTCCGTCGAATTCAAGCAAAAAGGGCTTTCAGGCGGAAGTGCCTGAAAGCCCTGTGATTTCTATGGTGCCGGGGGCGGGAATCGAACCCGCATGAGCTTGCGCCCGGAGGATTTTGAGTCCTCTGCGTCTACCAGTTTCACCACCCCGGCGAAGTTAGACTTTTTATAAAAAAACGTCAGGTTTGTCAACAGAATTGGCCAGATGCACCTGCAGCAGCCGAAAAAACAGCCTGGGATGAAACAGAACCTTCCCGTAAAATGACGGGCCTGTCACCGGTGACATCCACCACCGTGGAACCGGTGCCGCCTTTCAGACGGCCGCCGTCCAGGATCAGATCGACGCTGTTCCGGATTTCTTCGGGGAGTTCCGAAACAGACGGACATCCGGGCGTGCCGGACAGATTGGCGCTGGTTCCGGTGATGGGGCCTCGGGCGGCTTGCACCAGAGCCGCTGCAACAGGATGCCCACAGAGCCGTACACCGATTTTTCCGGTGCCTGCGGTCAGATTGTCCGGCAGTCCTGCCTGTGCTTCAAAGACGATGGTGACACGACCTGGCCAGAACTGCTCCATGATCCGCCGGGCCGTCACCGGAACCGTTTTTACCAGCAGTTCCAGTTGTTCCCTTTGGTGGATCAGGACGAGAATCGGTTTTTGCCGGGGACGCCCCTTGATGTCAAAGAGCCGGTTCACGGCATCGGCGTTCAGGGCGTCTGCGGCGAGGCCGTAGAGGCTACGGGTCGGAAAAACAATGACACCACCCTTATGGATGATTCGTCCGGCGGTTTCCATCCTGTCTGCTTCCGGCTGGACCGGATCAACCGGCAGAATCTCAGAGAACCCGGGCAAGCTTCTGTGCCTTCTGCTCGACTTTTTTTGCCAGTTCCGCCCTGTATACGGCCAGAAGCCCAGCGACGTCCGGGTCCGACAGGGCAATAATCTGGGCTGCGAGGATTCCGGCGTTGACGCCGCCGGGTTTTCCGATGGAAACTGTTGCCACGGGAACACCCGGGGGCATCTGCGCTGTCGAGAGGAGCGCGTCAAGCCCCTGCAGGGCTGTTGAATCGATGGGAACACCGATGATCGGCAGGGCGGTATGGGCCGCCAGTATCCCGGCCAGATGGGCGGCATGACCGGCCCCGGCGATAATCACCTTCATCCCCCGTGCCTGCGCGCCGGAAGCGAATTCCACTGCCCGTTCCGGACTCCCGTGGGCCGATGCAACAGTGATTTCATAGGGAATATCAAATTTCTTCAGCATGGCGGCAGCCGCTTCCATGACCGGCAGATCCGAATCGTTTTCCATGACGATACCGACCTTCGGCGGCTGCTCCAGACGGAGGAGCGCCTTTTTGCCGATATCGCTCCGGTAGTAGGCATCTTTCCATGAAATCTTTGAAACCGCTTCATAGGCCCGTGTAATGGCGCTCTGAATCGATTCACCGATGGCCGTAACCCCCAGTACCCTGCCGCCGCTGGTGACGATCTCTTTACCGGAAGCGGCGGTTCCGGCATGGAAAACGACAACATCGTCCCCGGCAGCCGCCTCAAGGCCGGAGATCGGTTTTCCTTTTTCGTAAGCCCCGGGGTAGCCTCCCGCCGCCATGACCACACAGACGGTGGGACGGGGATCAATGTCAAGGCGATACGCCTGCAGACTGCCGTCGATGGTGGCCTCCAGAATCGGGACAATATCGCTTTTCATCCGCATCAGCAGGGGCTGTGCTTCGGGATCACCGAAGCGTG